>JAURNO010000503.1 GCA_030830145.1 Verrucomicrobiota bacterium | reverse complement strand
GAAAGAGTAAAGCTTTCCGCGTTCTTGGTTCACGCCACTGTTCTTGTAGCCATTGGTTACACTGTTGCAGGCTCTTGGCACTGGGGTGGTGGTTTCCTGACCACTCTTGGTGATGCTCTCGATGCTGACGGAAATGTGATCGCAGCCGCAGCCCTCGAGGCGGGAGCAGAAGCGGACAGTTATTCCAATGCGTTCTACGACTTCGCTGGCTCGACGGTTGTCCATGCTTTTGGAGGTTTTGCCGCGTTGGCCTTCGTAATGGTTCTCGGACCCCGAAAAGGCAAATACACCGAAAGCGGAATCAAACCCATCGTCGGTCATAGCATGCCTTTGGCTGCAATCGGAGTATTTCTACTCTTCTTAGGTTGGTTTGGTTTCAATGGCGGATCCGTCTTGAGTGCAGATTCCGAATTAATTTCGAGAGTTTGCGTCACTACCGCACTTGCCGCTTGTGCAGGAGCACTAGCTTCTATGCTTGTCTCTACTTTCGTCATCAAAAAGCCTGATTTATCGATGGCTTTGAACGGATTTCTGGCTGGATTGGTAGGAATTACTGCTGGTGCGGATGCGATTTCACCAGCTATGTCTATTGTCACTGGCGCAATTGCAGGAGCTATAGTTGTTTTCTCTATCATCGCCTTCGACAAGGCCAAGATCGACGATCCCGTTGGAGCCATTTCAGTTCACGGTATATGCGGTATTTGGGGAACTCTAGCTGTCGCCTTCTTTGGTGGGGCTAGCCTAACGGGTCAAATAATTGGTATCGTTTGCGTAAGTTTGTTTGCATTCGTATTCTCCTATGCCTTGGCACTCATTCTGAAATCAACTATCGGAGTACGAGTCAGTGAAGAGGAGGAAGAACGCGGTCTTGACATTTCAGAGCACGGTCAGGAAGCATACACTTCATAAAGTTCGCTTCCCAACCTTACTAAACAATAAAAGAAAGATTTAAAAATGAAATTAATTAAAGCCATCATCAAGCCCTTCAAACTAGAGGAAGTCAAAGATGCGCTCTCCGAAATAGGAGTGGAAGGTATGACCGTATCCGAAGTCAAGGGCTTCGGACGCCAAAAAGGTCATACTGAAATCTATCGAGGAAGCGAGTACACGGTCGACTTTCTTCCGAAGGTGAAGATTGAAATCGCAATCGCGGAAGACCTTGTGAACAAGGTTGTGGATGCAATTGTGAGTGCATCTCAAACCGGTAAGATTGGAGATGGAAAAATCTTCATCATACCTATTGAAGAAGCGGTAAGAATTCGAACAGGTGAGAAAGGTCAGGAAGCGCTTTGACGCTCTTCCAATAAAGTCAAGCGAACCAATTCATTCGCTTGCATAAAGAAAGGCCCGGTGATTACCGGGCCTTTTTTTGTGCTTTAATTTTAGGCAGTCCCTTGAATTGAGTGTATAAAAGAGAGTAACCATGGCACCCACATGGATTATTTATGTTCATTATTATAACAAATATCTCTCATGGCTTGAATCCTGCATACTAGACAATCAGTTCAATGAAAAATTTTCTCTCCAACTACAAAACCAAGCCCATGAAAACATTAACTTGCCTAAAAACATTCTTAGCCATTTCCATTTTTATTGGCTTAAGTTCCATAAGCTTCGCCCAAAACAACGAAAGCGCCGCACCGGTAGAACCGGCAGTTGCACAAGCAGAAGAAAAGGATGCGGGACAGACTTCTCCCGCAGTGGAAGAGGTATCTGAGCTAAATTCAGGTAATACGGCTTGGATGATCACGGCAACGGCTTTGGTTCTTTTCATGACTCTCCCCGGTCTTGCTCTTTTTTATGGCGGCTTGGTCCAATCCAAAAACGTCCTTTCGGTACTGATGCATTGCTTCGCAATTGCATGCTTGGCTTCGATTATTTGGGTAGCGGTAGGATATAGTTTGGCACTTACGCCAGGAGGGTTAGGCGAAGATGCAAGGGGTTGGATCGGCGGGAAAAGCCAATTTTTCCTCCAGAATCTTACAACCGATTCCATGAATGGCGATTTCCCCGACTCCGTTTGGATTACCTTCCAAATGACTTTCGCCATTATCACCCCAGCTCTAATCGTGGGAGCCTTCGTGGAACGGATCAAATTCACCGCAGTCCTTCTTTTTAGTGCTTTGTGGCTGATCGTTGTTTATTGCCCAGTTTGTTATTGGGTGTGGGGGGGCGGTTGGTTAACAGGTAAAGCCATTGACTTTGCCGGAGGCATTGTGGTTCACGCCACCGCCGGAGCCTCGGCCTTGACTCTTGCCTGGATGCTCGGGCGCAGGCAAGGTTACCCCAAGAGCCTCAAGCCTCCGCACAACCCTGGTATGGTCATGATGGGTGCAGCCATGCTCTGGGTCGGTTGGTTTGGATTCAATGCCGGAAGTGCCGCGGCGGCGGACGGGAGTGCCGGAATGGCAATGTTGGTGACCCATATTTCAGCTGCAACCGCCAGTTTGGTATGGATGTTCATAGAATGGAAAAAGACGGGGAAGCCCGGCTTGGTTGGTATTGTTACCGGTACCATTGCGGGCTTGGCTACGATTACACCCGCTTCTGGTTCAGTGGGCCCCATGGGAGCCATCGTAATCGGAGCAAGTGCCGGAATCGTTTGCTACTTCGCCTGTGGATTCATCAAAGAGAAGCTAGGTGTTGACGACTCTTTGGATGTGGCCGCCGTACACGGAGTAGGGGGCATACTTGGAACCCTTATGGTTGCCTTTCTTGGTGCCGAGGGAACACTGGGAGGACAAGGCTTGAATGTGAAGGAAAAATTAGCAGACGGCACCGAAATTGTTTACACTTCGGGAGAACAATTCAGCATTCAGGCCCAAGGTTGCTTGGCAGCCATTGCCCTTTCCGTAGTGGCGACTTTCATTATTGTAAAAATCGTCGGAGCAATTACAGGCGGAATTCGGGTTTCCGAAGAAGATGAAACAAAGGGGCTTGACCAAGCGGCTCATGGAGAGAATGGTTATTCTTTGAACTAATGATTTTCTTCACTATCTGACACCTAACATTATGAAACTTATCAAATCCATCATCAAACCTTTCAAGCTCGAAGACGTGAAAGACGCCCTCTCCGAAATTGGAGTCGAGGGGATGACCGTCATCGAGGCCAAGGGTTTCGGGCGACAAAAAGGACACACCGAAATTTATCGTGGCAGCGAATACACCATCGACTTTCTACCGAAGGTCGTAATCGAAATTGTTGTTTCAGACGATTTGAGCGACAAGGTAATCGATGCCATCTCCAAAGCCGCCAAAACCGAAAAAATCGGTGATGGAAAGATTTTCGTTCTTCCGGTCGAGCAAGCCGTGCGAATCCGCACCGGTGAGCAAGGAGAAGAAGCACTGTAAACTTCTTGTGATTCGATTGCGCGAGCCTACTTTAAAATCCTAAAGGAGGCTCGCCAAAGTCCAAAGCAACCAAACTACGGTTGCGTACAATGGAAAAGCCATTGCCTGTTTGAATGTGTCCATCCATGCCCCGGGCTTGGGTAACTTGCTTATCCAACCAGGAAAGACCGAGAGAACAAGATAGGGAAAGGAAAGACCGATGGCGACGCTTGTGAAGATGACAAAGGCCGGAAACAGGTCCATCGTGAGGGCGGCACCTACGGCTACTCCTAGAAAAGGAGCCATGCAAGGGGTGGCCACCACGGTGGCTAGAACACCGGAGAAAAAAGAGCCCGCATAGCCTGATTTTTGAGAAAGTTTCGAGCCAACGCCGATCATCGAAAGTCCGATTTCAAAAACCCCGCTCAAACTCATGGCAAAGATGAGAAGGAAGACGGCCAAGAAAAAGACAAATACCGGTTCCTGGAGCTGAAACCCCCAACCCAAGTCTTCTCCCAATGCCTCCCTCAAGGCAAACAAGACCCCGACCAAGACCCAGAAGGAAAGAACCACACCACAGGTAAAGACCACTCCGTGACGGGAAATTTTGCTTTTCTCCTCACCGGCTTGCTTGACAAAAGACATGATCTTCAATCCGAGGACGGGAAACACACAGGGCATTAAATTGAGAATCAGACCGCCAAGGAATGCAAAGCCGATCATGCTCGCAAAGCCTCCCGATTCCGGAGTCAAATAGGGCTTGCCGGTTTTTAGAACGGTCAAGACGGAATCCTCAGTCAAAACTTCGCTGAATAAAATGGGTTCGGATTTGTTCACCTGCCCCGAAGACGGTGGATAATAAACATTGAGAGGGACACCTTTGCGTTTGAAGGACTCGAGTGATTGGAGAATGGTGGGTCCCCGCTTCGTCCAATCCGCCTTCAAGGGTACGATGCCCAAATCCTCGAATTGAGCGATCACCTCTTCAGACTCGTAAATTCGCTTGTTAAACTGGCAGGACTGACACCATTTGGCTGTGTAATCGACGTAAACCGCCCTCCCCTCCGCTAGTAAGGATTCCTGCCTTTCAGGCGACCAATTTTGCCAGTTCAATCCTCTATCATCCTCCTCTTTGGGGTATCCTAACCAGACCCCCGCACCAAGAAAAGCCAAGGTCAGCACCTTACCTCTAGTTCTCTGTACGGCAGAGTTGACCGGTTGATTGGTCCTCCCATATGTCCAAACGGCAAAGGCAACCAATACCATACCCAAGAGCGTCCAAAGAAAAGACAGTCCACTCTCCGAGGCACGGGTTTCTTCCACGGTGTCAAGGGAAGCACCCTTCAGTGTTTCACTGGCCTTTCCATAAACAGCTTGGTCGATCTGTAAATTGACCAACCAAGCACGCTCGAGATCAGGATGGGACAAGACTCCGCGAACCGACTCAGGAAAGCCTTCCATGGCATCCGATTTTTTGAGGGATGCGAACAGGTAACCGTCTTCGGTTATTTCGAATTTTGGGCGAAAGGAATGATCGAAGAAATCTCCCTGAGCAAAAAAATCAAATTGCTCGACCTCCAGTTTCCCAAGGTCTTGGTCCTGCCATTCAATCCCCACCGATTCACCTTTTGCAAGAGCGGAAACATTCGACCCCGAGGGCATTGCGACCGGGTGTTTTTTTTCGGCAGCGGAAATCTTTTCCACGAACTTGGAATCCAAAACTGTTTTTACACCGATCGGCAATTCAAGGCTCAATTCCTTGCCATAGGGAAGACAATTGAACTCATTGCAAACAAGTGCGGAAAGGTCGCATTGAACCGAGATAACCCCTCCAGGAATCTCACCTTCAACCGGGAGGTTTAACTTGGTAAGTAATAAGATCTTTTCTTTGTAAGCATAACTGGCGGAACCCTGGTATTCGTAAAAATAGGGAGTAGGGTAAAGGGTAGGCTCAATCTTGGCATCTAAGGAAACCGTCCACTCGATTTCCGTCGGCAAGCCTGTCTCTCCAGAGGTCTTCCAATAAATGTGCCAATCTTTCTCGATCTCGATCTCGACCCCTAACCAAACCGAGTCACCTCGCTTGATCGTACTCGCATCCGAAAACAGACGCACGGATATCAATTCATCGGGATCTGGGGTTTGTCCCAAGACCGATTGAGCAAGCGTCAAAAGGAAAAGCAAAGCAATCCCAAATGATTTTTGAACATACCTAAAAAAAGTGGCACTCATTCTCATTCAAAACTCATGAACAAAAGACGAGGGGAATTGAACGAAAAACTAACGCCATTGTTGACTGGAAGCTAATTCGATTCAGGGAAAACTAGGATTAAGGGTAAAACTCCCTTTCGAACTTTCCGAAAATTCGCGGGCTGGATCAATCAAGCTTCTTGGTAAAGTCGCATAGGGCGGAAGGGAGACGAAAATGTGCGTTTGCGGAACCCGATCGATACCAATTTCCATACCTGAAATAAGATGATCGAAAGACCTTTCCCAAGGGATTTCTATCATTTGAGATTCGGAAAAATTTCCATCGAGAAAACCCAGTCTTCGCAGTGCAATGTCGTCGATTGAATCTTCGGTCAAAGGGAGATTCGCAGCATCTTCAATGGAGATCAACCATTTGCGGGCGGTAACCTTAATCAGGTCGCTCACCTCTCCAGTCTTCCCCTCGGATCTATTCGGGGAAATTCGACCGGGGTCCAAACCCAAGCCTTCGTAGTGGCTCTTGGGGACTTCGGATAGATTGAATGCAGGCAGGTTACCCACTGAAACGAATACCAGGTCGGGATCGAAACTTATGGCGGTACTGAGTCCGTACCAGAGACCTACAACCCCTGTCAGGGGCTTGGCGTAGAGTAACTCCTTTGGGTAAAACTGGCTGCGCTTAACCTTGAGCTCATCAACGTTTTCACCTAAGCTGGTCAACCAATCGATAGCATATTTCTTGTTTTCATTGTTGGCCCGAAGAATGGTTTTTCCAAGAGCGTGGGCCTCTCTCAAATTCCAAAAAAGAACCAGATTGAAATAGGAATTGGGAGAAAGATTGGCAATGGAGCTGAGCATTTCGGTTTTCATTGCTTTGAAACTTTCTTTGGTCTCTTTTTCCGCCAAAACATGAGTCCCCGCGTCCAAAAGATAAACCACGTGCTTACCTTGGAAGTTCCCCCCCATGAAAGAAATCTCGCGTGCTGGTTCGGGAACCGGAACAGGCAAAAGAGGTTTTGGTTTGAGAAGAGGCATCGGCTTGGCCAGCAAGTGCTCCAAGTCGGCCCGTGGCGGGGGAAGAGGTTCGGGTGAAACCGCAGGAGCTTGCGTAGCGAAGTTGGTTTCTTCCTCCACCGGTAGAGCAATCGTTTCATTGATATTGAGTGGGCGATCCTCGACCGGAGAGTCCCGAGAGTCGGTCAGGTTCGTCCCCAAACCGTATTCGGGGTCGTCAAAAGGATATAACTTCCACACCGCCACAAAGATCATCGCAGCCAGATTCACGAGAAGGCTCAAGACCAAGAGCGTTTTGCTCAGGGAACTCATTTGGTGAACTTTTCGGATCCGGGTCCTCGTTTTGCCGAAATCCGGTTCGAATATTTTCCCACCGTTGGTAATCAGATGATCATGCCATCCTTGAAATTCATCTTCGGAAATACCGTACTTCTGACATTGTTCGTCTTTTGGTATGTCGCGAAGGATCGATTCCAACACGATTCTCAGCTTATGTTCTCCCGATAACTCTTCAGCCATTGTGGATAGGAATCTAATCAAGGAAACCGGCTCGTGCAACTGCCAAAGCGCAGAGGGCGGCAGTCTCGGATCTCAAGACATTGGGGCCCAAGGAAAAGGAAACGGCTCCTCTGTCCGAGGCAATCTCTTCTTCTCTTTCCGTCCATCCTCCTTCGGGGCCAATAAAAAGAAGGATCTCGGAAGAGGGCGTCTCCAATGTAGGTAAAGATTTCCCCGAACGCGACCGGAGACTCGCAATAAAGCAAGCCTGTTCCTTTTTGGGCGACAATTCCCCAAACTTAATGGGGGCTTCGATTTCGGGTAGCCAAGGATTACCGGATTGCTTGCAGGCTTCGACTGCCAACTTCTCCCATTTTGCAAGCTTACCCATTACCTTGTCCGTTGAAATTCTCACTTCGGTTCGTTCGGTAAAAAGTGGAATAATCCCCCCCACCCCCATCTCGGTCAAAGGTCGAATAAGTTCCTCCCATCGGTTTGCCTTGGTCATGGCGACGCCAATTCGAATGAACGGATTAGGCGGGGGAACGAATTTCCGCTTCGATATTCTGACACGGGTTGCCTTGCGGTCGACTTTCGTAACTTCACCCTCGGCGAGTGAACCTCTACCGTCGAGTATTTCAACCATAGAACCGGATTGTATCCTCAAAACTTTGCCGAGATGGTGGCTTTCCTCCTCCCCCAATAGCAATTCATCCTCTCCCTCGGAGAGTTTCGTTGGTGAAAAAGCCCTGATCTTTCGGGTCATACCATCCTTATAGTAAAAAACATGCTTGCTTGGCAATCAGTTCAAGATCTAAGGCATTGTTAATGCACATGCGTTTTTCATCAAACTCATTCACCAATGCGAATTAGCGGCGGACTTGCAAAGGGTATTACCCTACGGGTTAACAACTCGAAAAAGTTACGACCGGCGGGGGATGCAAACCGGGAACGGCTTTTTTCATCGTTAGGCGATTTCGTTCACGAGAAGTCGGTTCTGGATCTTTTTGCGGGGACAGGCTCCTATGGACTGGAGGCCTTGAGCCGAGGAGCGAGAAAAGTTGTTTTCGTGGAAAGCGACCGGAGAATATTCAACGATCTCAAGCTTAACTTCGCCAACACTTGCAAAAGCGCAAAACTCGCATCCACCTCGGGCCACCTTGAGAACAGAGAGGTCAATGAATATTTGAGAAGTTGCGCACTTTCATTCGACCTCATATTTTTAGACCCTCCTTACGCAGAAATTTCAAAATTTGTACCGGTAGCCTTGGAATTACTCAGGTCAAGGAATTTGATCAGCAAGAATTCCCTTCTTGTTCATGAATCGCCCCCTGAGGCCCCAAAGGACTTTCAGGGATGGACGCTTTCCCGTTCCATTGGAAAAGAAAAAAAAGGATCACCCTCGTATCGGGTTTACGAATCCTCGGAAACGTCAGTTGTCCAATAATCCTTCAACACAACAGACAGGGAAGCTACAACGGCAGTCTCCAGTCGAAGCACTCGATTACCGAGGTGACGTAACTCAAACCGATTGCAGCGTAATTGCTCGCGTTCGTTTGCGGACCATCCTCTCTCCGGCCCCAGTGCCAAGACTATGGAACTCTCTCCCTTTTGTTTTACGACCGACAAGGGAGCGGATGCCTCATAATTATCTAGGGCGATGCGCTGAAGGCCTTCGTTTTCTAGCTCGCCTAGAGCATCGAGAAGGCATCCGTATGTTTCGCAGGAAGGAACAAAGGTTGCGAAAGCCTGTTCCACACCACGATCAATTCGCTCACTCCATTCTTCGGATGTCCACAATCTACTTTTTGGATAGGAAGGATCACCCTTCTCAGCTTGAAAGAAGGAGAATTTCTTGACTCCTAGGGCTGAAGCCTGTTCGAGAATTTTCCTGCAAGTCTGAGGACGGGCAAAGCCAACGACAAGATGAACGGGAAACAAATCGCAAGGGTGTGGCGGCAACCAGCGAATAGTTAATTCCAGGGTTTCTTCGGAAAGAATGGAGACCGTTCCTTTGCCTCTCGGGCCATTCTTGTGAGCCAAGTCGATTTCGTCATCGATTTCAACCCGCAAAACCTCGCAAAGGTGAACGGCCCGAGGATCCTTCCTCGAAAGGCAAAGACGAGATAGCTTTTGCTCAAGAAGGAGAAGGTTCAATGAGAAGTCAGCCAAAGGGATTGGTAGGGACGGAGAGCAAACTTTCCTTTCTCCAAAGTAATTTCTCCATCGGTGATCAAATCCCGAGCCTTGCCTTGGGGAAAAAGCTCACGCAGTGCTTCGGCATCGGGAACCTTGGTTTCCTTCCCTTGAAAATTAAAAAGGCAAAGAACCATCTGGTTCCCATCAAGGGAAGTTCTTTCCAACGCAAAAATCGATGACCCGAAGTCCAAAATTGCCTGAGGAGCATCCGGGTGAAAAGCAGGACATGCAGCTCTTCTTCTTAATGTGCGGGCGTACCATTCGAAGACTCTCACGGGTTGCTCGCTCTTTTCCCCAAGTACTTTTTCAAGTTCCTCGGATTTCCATTTTTTTCGGTTAACGGTACGATTCCGACCGGTTTCCTCAACCCCCTTCAGGTCGTTCGGACTTGCGTATAGAGAATGAAAGTAAACGGCGGGAATTCCGCGCATGGCCATCGCAACCGATTGTGAGCAAAGAAAACGTAATTCGCCAAGCTCTTCGTTCCGAGGATCGGAAAGTGCTGAATAATAAGTGGCATTTAGCTCGTAGGGGGTTTCGGATCCATCCTCGAGTTTACGCATGGAAACAAAACCTCCTTTTTCCCTGACTTCATCGGCAAGTCTCAAAATCTCCTTTTTCGGCAAAATTCCTTCCAAGGGACGAACACCGATACCCCGTCCCCATAGGTTCCCCAAACCGGTAGGCTCGTGCGAATCGGAGCCAAAGCAATCCGGGCCACCGCATTACCCAAAGCCTCGCTCGGGCAATCCTCCCCCCGCGAACCGTGCCGGCAG
>JAURNO010000502.1 GCA_030830145.1 Verrucomicrobiota bacterium | reverse complement strand
TCGGCCTTGGCCTCGTTGATCGTGAGGTTGGCCGGAAAACCATAAAGCCCCTTTCTGACCTTGAGTTCAATCTCTCCAATCCCCAAGGTGTTGTCCCCGTTGTTGGCGGTGAAGACCAATTTGTACCAACGGTACTCGCCGACTGAATCCGGCGTGAAAGTCCTGGTTTGCCACCGAGTCCAACTCGTTTCTCCTGCAACCGTATCCAAGGTCGTCCAATTGGAGTTGTCGTTGGAGCCTTGCAGGGTCCAATCCTTGGGACCTCGCTGAGCGAAATTGTAGCTTTGGGCCTGGACCGTATATTCAATGATTTTTTCACCTTTTGTAAAATCATACTTGATCCATGTTGGATTCGAAGAAGTCGGTTTGCTGGCCAACCATCTTCCTTGCGTGACGTTGCCTTTGTCGTCGAAGGCTCTGGTGCCGGGATAAGAATTATTTCCAGCCGAATAGGTTACGGAACCTTGACCCGGCTTGGTTGCGTCCGACACGTCACCGTTTCCGGTATATTTGAGGGTGAGGTCCATGGAGTATTTCCAATCGTCCAAGTCGATGACCTTGACCGTGACGTCCTTGATTGCCGCGGCGTAGGAATTGTAGGCAAAAACCTTGAAAGTGCTTGTTCCCACCGCGGTCGGAGTTCCCGAAAGAACCCCGGTGCCCGAGTTGAGTGTCATCCAGGAAGGAAGGTTGTGAGCCCCGAAATGAGTTGGGTTGCTCGAAGCCTCGATCCGATAGTTGAAAGGTTTGCCTTTGGCCGCCGCAACGTCTCCCGAACTGGTGACAGCGGGAGTAACCTCGCGGGTGCCGTAACGGAACAAGTTGGCGGTGGTCTCGTCCGCGTTGGCGGCAGCGGCCCAAGTGGTGCCTTCGTCAAGCGAATAGGCAAAACCAATGCCACTGATCGCACCGGCGCCACCTCCTCCGTTGGAGAAACGGACCTCGATATCGAACCATCCGGGTTGACCGAAATCAAGATGCGCTTCCTGCATCGTATTCCAAGAACCGTCGTCAATCACAACGTTACCGTCGACGGTGACGTGAGTTCTGTCATCGACGTTTTCACGGAAGGAAATCTTCCCTGAATCCGTGTAAACTTGTCCGGTGTAGACGACCGTAAAGTTGTCCTTCCAGGGAGGCTTGGCGGATACTTGAGCCAGTCCCGTACCGAGAGGATCGACTCCGTTTTCGGCACCCGTTCCGCTGGCATGGGTTTCCAAGTCACCCGGGTTCACGTCAAAGCTCATGTTTCCGGTTAACCCTCCGGCAATAAGACCCGGCAGAGAAATCGGTTCGGCCACGGTCGTGAAAACCAAGGTTTCGGGTGTCCAGGTCGTGCCGACCGAGTTGGTGAAGGCCGTTCGGACAAAATAAACGTTCGGTCCGCCGATCGTACCCGGGCTTAAAACCGCGTTCAGAACGCCGGGAACCGCCGTGCCGGCGTTGATTTCGTTTTGCCAAGCAGAAGGGTTGGTTCCACCGTCCGTTGTGCCCCAATAGAATTTTGCAGTGGTGGCGGCACCACCGTTTGCTTGCAAGCTCGTATTGAGAATGGCCGAATTCGAAGTGATGTTGGATACGAGGTTGATCGAACCGAGAACAGGAGCGACCGGAGCGGATGGAGTCGTGAAGCTCTTCGTGCTCGTCCAAGTGGAGCCTCCCGAATTGGTCGCCTTGTAACGGAAATAATAGGTCGTGCTTACGCTCAGTCCGGTCAGGTCCTTTAAGAACGGACCCGTTAGTTTATTTCCAAGGCTTACCGTATTTTGCCAAGTTCCGGTACCCGCGTCCGAGGTGCCGTAATGCAGAGACACGACGGTGGTCGCACCACCGGTCTGAGACAACGAACCGGATGTTCTCGCGGTCGTTGCGTAAACCAGACTCGGATCATCAATTGCAATTTGAGGAGCGGAAACAGGTAAATTGATGGTTAGAATTTTCACGTCCGTGGAAGCGGAAGTCTCGGCCGACAAACTTACGGAATAACTTCCCCCGATGGTTGGGGTTCCGGAAATGGCACCGGTCGTTTGATTGACTTGGAGGCCTTGAGGTAAACCGATTGCGTTCAACACGGCATTGGGGTCATCAGCCGTGATCGTGTAACTGAACGCGCTGTTCAAAGTCGCATTGACTTCCAGAGCGCTCGTAATGGAAACAGGGGTCAGGCTTTCGCCGTTTCCATTGTTGTAGATAATAGCCCGGTCACCCGAGGAAAGGGCTTGGTCGTAAATCCGAAAATCCGAAATTTTACCTTTGAACGTACGACGCTGAAGAGCCTCGTCTGAAAATCTTCCGATTTGTACACCATGGTTCTCTCCTGTGCTGATCTCGGTACGCGTCCAATCGGTACGGGAAACGTTGTCGACGTAAACCTGAACGTTGGTACCCGTGTAGATGTGAAAAACATGAGACCAACGGTTCATGACACCCTCGGCTATGGGCACTTCGGGATCCCAACACCAATGCTGAGATCTGAATCTGGTGTAATTGGATCCACCCCATAAGGAACGTAAAGCCCACATGTTGTTTCTGCCATCCGTACAACTGCGGGTACCGTATCCATACATACCTGACTCACTTTGCTGACCGTTCGGGACGAACATCCAAAAACAGACCGTACGCGGGTTGCTGCCGCCGACACCCATGTCCGCACCCTTTGCGTCGGAATCCAACCATTCGTCGACACTGAAGGCCAAGGAACCTCCGCCGAATCCGTCGCCTGAAACAACGGGGGATTTACCCAAGTTACCCGTAAGAGATCCGGTCCAGCCATTGAGCGGATCAATGATCGATTCGACC
>JAURNO010000501.1 GCA_030830145.1 Verrucomicrobiota bacterium | reverse complement strand
TCCAACAGGAACCGACCCCGATCAGATTTTACTCGATCAAGGCAACTCCGGACTGCAAAGCATCCTCGACCAAGGAATTTCCCCCATTGAGTATGCAATCCGTTACAAACTCGAGGACATTCCAAATCCCACTCCTTCCGATCGGAAAAAAGTAAGCGAATTCATCTTCAAGTCACTCGCCGAAGTCAATTCTCTCGTTGAGAGGGAAGATCATCTTGGGGAATTGAGCAGACAACTTGGGGTATCCATTGAAAACGTCAAACGTGACTTTCGACAATTTTCACGAAGCCACCGTCCCTATGCACAGAGGAGATCCATTTCAGAGAAAAATCCGTCAAATCTAGGGTCTGTGCGGTTGACAACGGCCGAAGATGATTTATTATTTGTACTTTTGCATGACAACCGCGTCGCAAGTCCGCTTGCTCACATATTCGATCCGTCTTGGCTTGACCTTAAAGTCCCTTCGGGACGAGTCCTTGCCAAGCTACTTGCCGAAACCAAGGCAGACGGACCTGTCGAACCCAATCGAATAGAAGAATTCCTTGAAGATGAAGATGAACGTAAAGCCTACCAAAATCACCTCTATCAAGAGGTTGACGAGGCGGATCGTGAGTCTTTTCCACGCCTCGCCAATCAATGCCTACATGCCCTCTTTCTCCGTTCCTACAAACATCGCGAACGCGTAATTCTCAAGAATTTGAGTAACTCGGAGCAAACCCCTGAAATCGTCGAAAACTTGAGACAAGAACTGATTCAAATAAGAAAAAGCCTAAGTTCCCCGCCAACCCTAATCTCCTCCTCACTAGATACCATCGCACATGCCCAAAACTAAAGTCAGCAAGCCCCCAGCCAAAAAGGCCGCAACCAAGGCAACGCCTGCCGGTAAAGCCCCTGTAAAGAAGGCCACGGCAACCAAAAAGGCTCCCGTAAAGAAGCCCGCCGCAACCAAAAAGGCTCCCGTAAAGAAGCCTGCCGTAGCCAAGAAGGCTCCCGTAAAGAAGCCTGCCGTAGCCAAGAAGGCTCCCGTTAAGAAGGCCGCGGCAGCCAAAAAGGCTCCCGCAAAGAAGCCTACTGTAGCCAAGAAAGTTTCCGCCAAGGAGGCGGCAAAAAGCGTCGACAAGAATGTCGAACCCCATGCCCTTAACGATGAAGTGACCGAGAAGGTGCGGGAGCTTATTCATCTTTCCAGAGAACAAGGCTACCTGACCTACAAGGACGTGGACAATTCCCTTCCGGAAATTGCCAACCAACCCGAAGAGTTGCAAAACGTAATTTCAATTTTCAACAACCTGGAAATCAAACTTCTTGATTCGAAAGAAGTCGATAAGTTCAAAAAGAAAAAGGAAGAAAACGAAGAGGAAACGGCCCGATCCAATCAAAGCGATATGCTTGATGATCCGGTTCGGATGTACTTGAAGCAAATGGGCCAAGTTCCCCTTTTGACCAGAGAGGAAGAAGTCGACATTTCAAAAAGAATCGAAGCTGCGGAAAGCGCCGCACTTAAAATCATCTACTCGGTGTCCTTGACCGCTGATTTTCAGCTTGGTATCTGCAATAAACTTCTTGCAAGAGAAGAACGGTTTGATCGGGTTGTACTTGATAAAAAGATAGATAGCCGCGAAAGTTACTTCAAGAGCCTGGCCAAACAGGTCGTCGCATTGGAAGATCTCATCAAAAAAATAAATGGTGCGTGGAACAGCATTGAGACTGCCCCGAACGAGACCCAAAGAAAGCGCTCCACTACCCGATTCAGGAACTACGAAGCAAGCTTGGCCCCTATTTTCAAAAAATGCTGCCTTAAGCTGAAAGTATTTGAAGATTTCATCCAACGACTGAATCCTGAAATCAAAAACATCTCCCGCAATCTCCATAATCAGGAATTGGCGAAGAAAGATTCCGTCAAGGTGAAGCGCAAGGGAGTCAAGATGGATCGAGTCAAACAGGAACTCGAGGAGGCACGGACCAAGTTTCACATGGCTCCGAACGAGTTGATCGCCCTCATAAAGGAATTGCGCCTATTTATGCGCAAAGCCCACGGGGCCAAAACTGAAATGGTTGAGGCAAACCTCCGGCTTGTCATCTCAATAGCGAAGAAGTACACAAATCGAGGCCTCTCCTTTCTTGATCTCATCCAAGAAGGCAACATGGGCTTGATGAAGGCCGTGGAAAAGTTCGAGTACCGCCGCGGATACAAATTTTCGACCTACGCGACTTGGTGGATCAGGCAGGCTATTACCCGATCCATTGCGGATCAGGCCCGCACCATCCGGATACCGGTCCACATGATTGAAACCCTCAACAAGGTCATGCAGGTTCAAAAACAACTCCTGCAAGAGCTTGGACACGAACCGACTCCGGATGAAGTAGCCATAGAGATGGGATTGCCTCTGGACAAGGATCAGGGCATCATGAAAATGGCTCAACAACCACTTTCCCTACAAAGCCCGGTAGTTGATAGCGACGACACCAATTTCGGAGATTTCATCGAAGACAAAGGTGCCGAGAACCCCTACGACATGACGGCCTACTCGTTACTGCGGGAGAAAATCCTTGATGTCCTTGATTCCCTAACCG
>JAURNO010000500.1 GCA_030830145.1 Verrucomicrobiota bacterium | reverse complement strand
TCAAAGCGGGTTTGAAAATATTGGATGCGTCCATGGCCCCTTCAGCGGCACCGGCACCCACGATCGTATGCATTTCATCGATGAAGATTATGATGTTCTTGGACTTTTTCAACTCGTCCATAACCGCTTTGATCCGCTCCTCGAATTGACCGCGATACTTTGTACCGGCAACCATAAGGGCCAAGTCGAGGGTGACCACTCTCTTATCAAGAAGATTCTCTGGAACCAAGCCTGAGGAAATCTGCTGAGCCAATCCTTCAACGATTGCGGTTTTACCAACCCCTGCCTCACCAATGAGAACGGGGTTGTTTTTGGTCCTCCGACAAAGCACTTGCGTAACCCGGTGAATCTCTTTTTCCCGGCCAACGACAGGATCCATTTCACCTTTCTTGGCAATTTCCGTTAAATCCCGACCGAAAGCCTTCAGCGCGGGAGTTTTCATATCTTTTCCTTTTTCTTCCGACCCGAGGTTACCGGCGACGGAAGCCTCCGATTCCTCAGAAGAAGAAAAATTAGGATCCAACTCGGAAAGGATTTCATTGCGACAACGATCCACGTCCACGTCCAGGGATTTCAGAACCCGGGCGGCAACCCCCTCGCCTTCACGCAGAAGACCCAAGAGAATGTGTTCCGTACCCACATAACTGTGATTGAGCCCCTTTGCTTCTTTGCCGGCCAAAGCAAGAACCTTTTTTACCCTGGGGGTATAAGGAACATTGCCGGAAGGTTTGGCCTCCGGACCGAGGCCTACTTGTTCGTCCACGGCCTGTCTTACCGTGTCCAAATCGAGTCCCATTTTCTGCAAAACATTAACCGCTACGCCTTGGCCCAAATTGATCAATCCGAGAAGCAGATGCTCGGTGCCGACATAGTTGTGATGAAATCGGTCGGCTTCCTTCCTTGCAAGTGCAAGGACTTGTTGGGCACGCGGTGTGAAGTTACTCATTGGCTCAGACATAATTTTTTTATAGTTGGCAAAACGTCTAAAGTCAACCTGCCGCAGGTGACGGATCGATTTGGGGTGCTCGTAGGAATTCTTTACGGAGAAGTTCTGCCCGCAAGGAATCGCGAAATCCAGCTTCAACGGGCTTTCCGGCGGAAAGTTGAACGTGGCCAGGCTGAACTTCGATAAACATGCGGTCGGCCAGGTTACGATATTTTTCAGGCAACATACCAAAATCGCTCGCCAACCTGACCAGGGAAAGACAGTCCATTGCCTCGGAACTTTGCATGAGATAACAAGTCTTCAAGTTTCCGACTGCTCGGCTCATTTTATCCATCAATCGTACACCATCGTCCTGAAGAAGTTTTTCTCTCGCAAAATTCTCCTGACGAACGATGTTGTTCAAGGTGCTGTCGAGACGCTCTATGATAGCGGGTTCGGATTCGCCCAAAGTTTGTTGGTTCGATATCTGAAAAATGCTTCCGTTGGCATCAGAACCCTCTCCGAACAACCCACGCACGGCGATTCCGAGTTGATTGACTGCATTGATCACCTTGTCCATGTTCTTGGACATAACCAAACCGGGCAGATGCATCATGACCGAAGCCCTCATACCCGTACCCAAATTAGTCGGACAAGCAGTAAGGAAGCCTAATTCACCATCGTAGGCATAGCTGATGGCTGATTCTATTCCGGTATCCAATGCATCCGCGAGTTTCCAAACGCTTCCAAAATCCAGGCCCGGGCGCAAAACCTGAATGCGCAAATGGTCTTCCTCGTTGATCATGATGCAACAATTCCGATCTTCGGACAGAACAATGCCCGAACCTTCTTCGACTTGTGAGAGTTCGGGGCTGATCAGGTGCTTTTCAACGAGAATTTGACGATCAAGTTCGCTCAGGTCATCCACTTCCACCGAAAAAGAATCATTCAAGCCTTTCACGTCGCTCAACGCATCCATGCACTTGGTCAAAACGGCTCTTTTCTGTGACGTTTCGGCACGACCGGGAAAAGGGAACTCTCGTAAATTTCTTGCCAACCGAATCCTCGTGCTGAGAGTCACGGGGATGGATTTGGGGAGCTTCCTACCTTTGCCTGGAGTAGTGAAAAGATCGTGAAACATAATCAGGCAATGGTCTTGGCTTCGTTCTCCATATCATGCAGCTTGTCTCGCAACTCAGCGGCTTTCTCGAAGTCCTCTCTCTCCACGGCTTCTTGTAATTCCTTCCGAACCAGCCCGATGGATTGTTCGAAATCGACCCTCGATTTCGAGCCCGCCGGAACTTTGCCTTGGTGTCTTACTCCGGCATGCATTCCATCCAGAAGTGGGTCGAGCACAGGGCGAAACACATGGTAACAAGCTTCACACCCCAAGCGACCACCCTTTTTGAATTCCTGATGAGTGGTGCCGCAAGTCTCGCAAACCATTGAGCCGGAAACCGAATCAACTTCAGCTCCATCCTGCTCCATAAGGTTGCCAATCGAAAGGTTTTCAGGGTTGGTCACTCCCTTTTCCTGAGCACAAGCCTCACACAAATCCATTTTGTGCATTTGCCCGTTTAAGATTTGGGTGAGATGAACGGTAGCTTGTTTATCGCAATGGTGACACTTCATGCAGAATGTTTTCTTTGGTTGATATGTCTTAAGTTACTGGAAAAGTTACGAAAACTCAACGCATATGACGCGCCAAATGAGTCGAATTCGACGGAAGTGTCTTCCCAGACAACAAAATAGTCAGATTTTGATTCCGTCAACTTTCGCCTTTTCCCTAAATGATGCGATGAATTTTCGCGTCATATCTCCCGGTTGTCCGTTCCCGACCGGACGATGATCTACCTCTACGCACGGAATAACTTCGGCCGCAGTCCCTGTAAGAAAGCATTCGTCGGAAGTCCATAAATCATATCTGGTCAGTGCCTGCTCCCGATAAGGAACCCCCAACTCGGAAGCCAAATCAATCACAGCACCCCGAGTAATCCCACGCAGGGAACCCGCATCCAAAGGAGGGGTAAAAAGAACGCCCTTGGATATAATAAAAACATTATCCCCGGTACATTCTGCAATTTCTCCTTTGTCGTTAAGCATCAGGGCCTCTTGAAACCCAACCCGTTTGGCCTCGATTTTGGCCAATATATTGTTCAGGTAATTCAAGCTCTTGATGGCAGGAGGCAAGGCGGATGCATTGATTCTGCGTGTAGGAACGGAAATGATCTTCAGTCCATTCTCGTAAAATTCCTCTGGATACAATTGGATTTCGTCGGCAATGATAATGACGTTCGGAGGTCCGCACCCGTCCGGTGTCAGTCCCAGATGGCCGGATCCGCGGGTGACAACGAGACGAACATATCCGTTCCGAAGGTCATTTCTACGGCAAGTCTCGCATACGGCCTCGCTGAATTCGTTACGCGTCATAGGCAACTCCAAAAGGATGGCTTTGGCCGAAAACTCCAAACGCTCCAAGTGCTCGTCCAACTTGAAAACGCAACCGTCGTACAGGCGGATGCCCTCGAATACGCCATCACCGTAAAGCAACCCATGATCGAAAACCGACACCTTCGCATCTTCTTTTTCGACATACTCTCCATTTAGGTAAATCTTCATCGTTACTTCCATCTCATGAACGAAAGTCGCCCCCATGGCGAGCGCCAAGAAAAAACTTTATTCACCTATTCTCAATGAGGCTCTGAACAACCCCAGGGTCAGCCAATGTTGAAACGTCTCCGACTTGGTCGGCTTCATTGGTTGCGATCTTACGCAAAATCCTCCGCATGATCTTGCCTGATCGCGTCTTGGGCAATGCAGGGGCCCAGTGAATGACGTCGGGTGTCGCAATGGGGCCGATCACTTCTCGAACCTGCTTTTTCATTACGGATCTCAACTCATCCGAATACTCGACTCCCGCATTCAGGGTAACATAGGCGTAGATCCCCTCCCCTTTCACTTCATGAGGAAACCCAACCACCGCCGCCTCCGCAACGCAATCATGAGCGACAAGCGCGCTTTCGACTTCAGCCGTGCCCATCCGGTGACCGGACACGTTAATCACATCGTCGACTCGACCTGTTATCCAATAATAACCATCCTCGTCCCGACGACAACCGTCACCAGTGAAATAGTATCCTTTGTACTGATCGAAATAGGTATCCTCAAAGCGCTTGTGGTCACCGTAAATCGTACGCATTTGCCCTGGCCAAGGCTCCTCTATGGCCAATACCCCGCTTACTCCGTTACCCTGAATCTCCTCTCCGGTTTGTGGATCCAAAATGATGGGTTTGACGCCGAAGAACGGAAAGGTTGCGGAGCCGGGCTTCAGTGGGGTGGCTCCGGGGAGCGGTGTGATGAGAATACCGCCTGTCTCGGTTTGCCACCATGTATCGACGATCGGACACCTCTGTTTGCCGGCATTTCGATGATACCACCTCCAAGCCTCGGGGTTAATCGGTTCCCCGACGCTTCCGAGGATTCGCAAACTAGGCATATCGTATTTGCCTGGCCATTGATCACCTGCGGCTGCAATGGCTCTGATTGCGGTCGGAGCAGTGTAAAACTGATTGACTTTCCACTTCTCGATAACCTGCCAGTATCGGTCGGGATTGGGGTAGGTCGGAATACTCTCGAACATAGTGGTCGTAGCTCCGTTGGCCAAAGGTCCGTAGACGATGTAGGAATGCCCGGTGATCCAGCCAATGTCGGCTGCGCAAAAATAGACATCCTCTTCATGGTAATCAAAAACGTATTTGTGGGTGGTTGCAGTGTAGACCATGTAGCCGGCTGTCGTGTGAAGAACTCCTTTGGGTTTTCCGGTCGATCCGGAAGTATAAAGAACGAAAAGCGGATCTTCGGCGTCCATTTCCTCACAGGGACAATCAGGGGAAGCATCAACCATTGCCTCGTCCCACCACACGTCGCGCCCCTCTTGCATGTCGCAATCGATTCCGGAGTCTTCGGATACCCGTCTAACCACGATGCAAGTGTCCACAGGCTCACCCATTTGAGCAGATGCGCTGGACATGGCTTGATCCGCATTCGGTTTCATGGAAATAGCCTTGGCTCCTCGGAAAGTTCCGTTAGCGGTGATCAAGGTCTTGCACTCCGAATCCACAATCCGGTCGGCCAAGGCTTCTGCGGAAAACCCACCGAACACAACCGAATGCACAGCTCCAATTCGGGCGCATGCCAACATGGCGACCGCCGCTTCCGGAACCATCGGCATGTAGATCGAAACGCGATCCCCCTTCTTCACTCCCCGGTTTTTGAGAACGTTTGCAAACTTACAAACTTGTTCGTGAAGGGCGCGAAAAGTGATGGTCGCATCTTCGCCGGGTTCATTCCCTTCCCAAATGATAGCGGTCTTGTCGGGGCGGACCTCGAGGTGCCGGTCTACGCAGTTGTAACAAACATTTGTCTTCGCGCCCGAGAACCACTCGATCGAAACGGGTCCCGTTCTGCGGTCGTAATTGTGTTTCCTCACTTGATCCCACTTCGAGAACCAATGAAAATCGTCGGCGACCTCCGACCAGAAAGTCTCCGGGTCGTCGATGCTTTTTTGGTAACGGGTCCGGTAATCGTTCATGCTTCCGACATGCGATCCTTCGGAAACACCAACTGGCGGGCTTATCAATTCGCTTGATTCGGAATCACTCATATTAGCTCTAAAGTTATACGTTATTAAAAAATACGAGAGTTAGGCGATTGCACCCGACTTGTCGATGCGCTTTTACATGTAAGTCCATGCTCACATCCGAATTGGACTTCGAACTTCCTTACGATCGAATCGCTCAGTCGCCATCCGACCGGCGAGATCATTCACGTCTGCTTGTATATCGAAGAAAGGAAAAAGAGCTTAGCCACCATCTTTTTCACGAACTACCCGATCTATTGCCCCCCGACTTAAATGTCTTCCGTAACGATGTTTCCGTGCTGAAGGCACGGATCACGGGAGTACGACCAACCGGAGGCGCCGTCGAGTGCCTCCTTCTTCGCCCTGAACCAAAGCTTGTCGACACATGGCGTTGCCTCCTGAAACCCGGACGAAAAACTGCCTGCTGCGGCGGATTCTCTCTTCCCGGAGAGTATCAGGCCACGGTTGTGGAATCGCTTGCTTCCGGAGAGTACCTCGTGAAATTCGATTTGCACAAGGATGATAGTCCCGCCGATTTGGCTGAACGAATCGGCGCCCTTCCCCTCCCCCCCTATGTCCGACGACCGGCCAATGATACCGACGATCTCAGATACCAGACGGTATACTCGAATT
>JAURNO010000499.1 GCA_030830145.1 Verrucomicrobiota bacterium | reverse complement strand
TCCGGGAAAATCCATCTTGCCGTCGACATCTTGCCAGTCGGCTTGTCGCAACGGGTCAGCTCGAGCGGTTTGTCCGCAAAGATCGAGGCCAAGTTGTACGCTTCCTCCAAGGTCCAGCGGTCGACGAAGCTATCGTGGCAGCTCGCGCACTTCATATTAAGACCGAGGAAGACCTGGGATATGTTTTGGGAGAACTGCATGTGAACGGTCTGTCCGGCGCTTACGTTCCCCCGCCACTTGATCCCGTTGATGAAACCCGACGCATCCTTACCCGCGTCGATCAACTCCCGGGTCATCTGGTCGTAAGGCTTGTTCCCTCGCAAAGCCGCGTCGCGCCAGGTCGTGATCTGCTTGCGCCCACCCGTGATGAAGCCGGTCCCGGTGTAGTCGTTGCGCAAAAGATCGTTCCAGAAAGTCAGCCAATGATCGGCATAAGCGACGTCGTCGGCTAAGAGAGCGTCGATCAGTTCCTTTCTCTTGTCCGCCGACTTGCCGGTTGAAAATTCCTTGAGTTGTTCGGGGGAGGGGAGAAGTCCGACCACATCCAGGTGCGCCCGCCGGACGAATGCGGAATCCTTAGAGTTCTCTGGAACGGGCTTCTTGTTTTTGGCCAGGTAATCATCGAGTAAGCGGTCGATCGGATGATCCCTGTCCTTATTGGGCTTGGGCAATTTCACAATCCTTGGCTTGAGGGGAGGTTCCCAACCCGACGAACCCAACCGGATGCCCTCGTCCCAAGGCATCCCCTCGGTCACCCATGTGGTCAGTATCTTAATCTCATCGGCTGACAGCCCGTCCCCTTTGGGGGGCATTCGCTCGTCCGAATCCTCCGATTGGATGGCCTCCAAAAAGTAACTTTCCAAGGGTTTGCCCGGAATGGCGACCTTGCCGTTTTCTCCACCCGCCAGGAAAGACGTCCGCGTGTTCATGTCCAACCCGCCCTTTTTCTGGCCGTCGGTGTGGCATTCGGCGCAGTTCTTCTTGAGGATCGGCATAATTTGATGCACGAAATCCACCTTCGAGCATAGAACGGAAGGGGAGAGCAAAACAACAAGGAGGAGTTTTTTAAGCATGAGGTTCGCGGACATACGAATTGAATGTTATTACAGTTTGATATCTTATGCTTGTCGAGATGCTTTTGATCGCTCGAAACGTTTAGCTACAGAGGATTAAACGAAGCTCTTCCAATTCAAGAATTTGGGTGGTGCAAATCAATATTGTCTGATTTTAATAAAAAGTTTGCTATTCAATGTGCCTTTTTCATGATTGATGAACAAACCAAACAACAGCTAAACCATATGAAACCAATCACTACGCTTCTTTTTCCCTCTTTAATATCGGCACTTGCCTTGCTTTTTATGAGCTGCGGATCCTCTCCCGGATCGGTCATGGATGACATGATTTCCGAAATGAACGCCATGACCACAATCCTCGAAGGCATCGAGTCTCAGGAAGACTTTGAGGCGGCCAAGGATGACCTTGAAGCTAGCCAAGCCCGGCTCACTGAACTTGGCGAGCAACTTGGGGTATCGGACGCTACGGAAGAGGAAAAGTTGGAATTGTCTCAGGAGTATGGCCCGAAAATGCTTCAAGCTGCGTTGGAACTGGGAAATGCATCCGTCAAGGCTGCTGAGTTTGGCTTTACCCTGGAACCACCTAATTCCACCTTCTGATCCTTTTTGCGAAAAGTAAAACTCTTTTGGAGACCGCCTGACGGTCTTTCACAACGGTCTTCTTCTCTTTGATCGAGGGAAATGGAATTTTTCCCGCTAGAGCAAAAGAGGCTTCCTCTTTTTGCGTAAAAAAAGCAGAGTGTGGGCATGCATAACCAAACCCGACGCTCCTTTGTCCGCAACGTCACCCTCGGTGGCTTCGCGGTTTCTTTTACGCCCACGCTTAGCGCGATCGACAAGAACGACCCCAACCGCTTTCAGATCGGCATTCAGGAATACACCTTTCACCGCTGGATCGGGCGCAAGCTCGACCACCTTGACTACCCGGCCCTCTGCAAGGACAAGCTCGGAATTACCCACATCGAGTACTGGAACCGTCCGTTCGGGGGCAAGCATACCGACAAGAAGTACGTCGGGGAGCTAGTCAAACGGACGACCGGAGAAGGGATGAAGAACGTACTTATCCTGGTTGACGCCAAGAATCAGCTCGATGCCAAGGACAAGGCCCAGCGCGACCGGGCCGTCGACGAGCACAAAGGCTGGATCGATTGCGCTGCCCAGCTCGGCTGCGACGCCATCCGGGTGAACTGCCGCTCGGGAGGCAACCCCGACGAGAACGTGCAAAACGCCAAGGACGGAGTAGGGCGCCTCTGCGACTACGCCAAGGACAGTAAGGTAAAAGTCGTGATCGAACCCCACGGCGGAAATTCCCAAAACCCCGACTGGCTCCTCAAGGCGATGGACGCCCTCGACCACCCCAATGCGGGCATACTTCCCGATTTTAACAATTTCGGACGCTACGACCGCTACGACGGCGTAACCAAGAGCTTGCCCTATGCCCCCGCCGTTTGCGCCAAGGCCCTCAAGTTCGACGAGAAGGGAAACGAGACCAAGACCGATTACTACCGTATGTTACGCATCATCCACGCCTCCGACTTTTCCGGTGTCATCACCATCGAATTCGAAGGCGGAGGGATCGATCCCGTCGAAGGCGCCCTCATGACCAAGAAACTCCTCCTCAAAGCCATCAAGGCAGCGAGGAAAGCCTGATCAGACTTCAAGCGAGTTGGCTTTTTCAAATATCCTCATAGCTTTGAGGTGAATGATACTCTGTGTACATGGCGGAGGCTGAGCCGGTTCTGATTGTTGGGGCGGGGATGGCGGGTTTGGCTTGCGCCCGGACCTTGCAGGATGCCGGCGTTCCTTTTGTGCTTTTCGACAGGGATGAGGAGGTTGGGGGGCGGGTGCGTACGGATGAGGTGGACGGCTATCGCTTGGACCGGGGCTTTCAGGTTTTGCTGACCGCTTATCCGGAGGCTCGGAAGTTTTTGGATTACGAGGCCTTGGATC
>JAURNO010000498.1 GCA_030830145.1 Verrucomicrobiota bacterium | reverse complement strand
GGGCAAAGTTCAAATAAGTGGGAATTGTTTGGCTGAAAAAGTAATTGATATTGGTCGTAGCCGGCCAGGCCAGGGTCGCTTCGTTGTTTTGCTTATTGTATTTCATGCTGAGGCCAAAACCAGCTCTTCCGCTTACGGAAAGAAGAACTGCACTAATGGATTGAGCGGATGGGAAGTCGGATCCTTCCATTTTCTGAATTCCCTTGAGGGAGACCCAAATCACCTGGTCGGCGGGGGTGCCGGTTGCTTCAAGGAGCCCAACTACGACATAGGTTTCATCTTGTCTATTGCTCTCGTCAAACGCCAATCCGTGATAAGGCAGAGACTCATCGCCCACCGACAAACCCAGCTCACGGGCAACTACATCTCCAACCAAGGCACCCTTGCCCGTCTCCGTGAAAATACGCCCCTCTTCCTTCACCAAGTATTTTTTTCCTTTGCTCCATTCATGCTCCTCGAACATTTCGGGTAAAGTTCCAACCAAACGGTAGCCTTTGAAGTTATATCCAACTGCGATGGGATAAGCTTCTTCGACCCCCGCTACATCTCGAATCTCTTCGTAGTGGGCCCACGACAAAAATCCTGAGGGTGATCCCATGTGGCACATGGCATTGAGAATTAATTCGATTGGGGAACCGCGGGGTCCCAAAACGGCATTGAATCCGCCCGTCAAAAGTTCAATGTCCGTTTTTTGGGGAAGTTCCTTCAGTGCGGAAGTCACAATTTTCCAGTGGTCGATCTGGATGGGTTCTCCAACCGGCGGAGATTCCAAAGACGGTTGGGTTTGCTCTTTCTCTTCGCAAGAGATCAAGAGAAAGATCAGGCAAAGCAAGGCGGACGTGGCAGCTATGTTCTTCATGGAGCTAAGGAGTTTTCTAATGTTTTTTGATAAATCAATTTGTTGACCGAGTTCAAGACTTCGGACTCAAGTTTTCGGATAGGCTAGACCGATAGGCCTGCAAGGCAGGAAGCAAACCACTGACAAATCCGATTAGAAAAATACCAAGCACGAGTGTCAGAAGAGGCAAAAACGGCTCAACCGTTGTCCAAAAAGTATCGTTGGGGTTCTTAGGTCCAGGCGATACCAAGCTCAATGGATCCATAACGACACCTGTCTGTTCGCGAATCAAGCGAGCCGCGGTGAAACCGATGCCCCCATAGGCGAGAAACGACCCCACAAGGCCGGACAAAGAAAGAAACAAGGACTGGGCGAGGACCACGCAGGTAACCACCAATCGACTGGCTCCCAAACAGCGGAGAATCGCATATTCCCGTTTTTTTTCATTCATAACCGTTCGCAGGGTTGCAAAAATAATGAGGGACCCGACCAAGGCCACGAAGAAAGCAACCAAAGCAAGTATATCTTCAAACCATGACAATCGGTCGAAAAAAGATGCAAGGGTAGCCGCTACCGGCCACGCCAAGGTCGCTTGGTTTCCTTGCTTGTTATACTTCATGTCGAGCTGAAATCCGGCTGCGTTTCGCAAGACCAAGAGAACGGCGCTGACGGATTCGGCCGCGGCAGGATCATGACCTTCCATATGCTGGATCCCCTTGATTGGAACCCAAATGACCTTGTCGGCTGGAGTCCCCGTTGGCTCCAAGATACCTACCACTACATAGGTTTCATCATGACGTTTTGTCTCATCAAAATCCAATCCGTGATAGGGATGGAATTTACTGCCAACGGAAAAACCCATTTTTCGGGCCGCGAAATTTCCGACCAAGGCCTCTTTTGCATTTTCACTGAAGATTCGGCCATCACTTTTAACTTCGTATTTCCCACCCGCCTTCCATTCGTGCTTCTGAAACAACTCGGGCAAGGTACCTACTAATCGATAACCATGATAGTTGTCTCCAACTGCAATCGGGTACGCTTCTTTCACGCCACGGTTATCACGAATAAGTTCGTATTGTTCCCATGACAAATTGCCAGGCGATGCCTCCATATGAAAAATCGCGTTGAGAATGAGTTGCAGTTTGGAACCACGAGCTCCAAGCACTCCGTTAAAACCACCCGAAGAGTTAGTAAACGCTTTCTGGGTTTCCTCTTTTATTTTCCATGTGCCGAGGAAGAGGCCACCCGCCATTGATATCGTAAATGCAGCAACAAAGGAGGAGAAGGCATGCTGTTTCAAGCCTCTCCAGGCAAGTAATGCGATTACCGTAAAACGAGATCGAAACATGGTTTTATTCCTCGGCGGCACTGGAAGGGGCCTGATTTAGGTCTTCCCAATTGAATTGATTTTCGAATGATTCGATTACTTTTTCCTCGTGGCTGACGAGCAGGAGAGAACTTCCGTTTTCTTGGCAGAGCTCCTTCAGTAGGGAAAGAGCCTTGTGGCCGTTTTGGGGATCCAAGTTCCCTGTGGGTTCATCCGCAAGGACCAGCTGCGGGCGATTGGCCAATGCCCTTGCTACTGCCACCCGTTGCTGCTGACCAACGGAGAGTTGACGAGGATAATAATTCGTTCTTCGGGATAACCCCACCCGATCAAGTAACTCCTTGGCCCAAGCCTTGTTTGCCTGACCGGCAAAAGAAGTCGCGAGCAATACATTCTCCAGGCAAGTAAAACCTTGAAGAAGATTGAACGACTGAAATACATAACCGACCGATTCTGCCCGTAGACGGTCTCGCGCGCCTTCGCTCAACCGGGAAACATCCCGTCCATTCAGCATGATGGACCCGTTGTCCGGTTTGAGGATGCCCGCCAGAAGATGAAGGAAGGTGGTTTTTCCCGAACCACTTTCCCCTTTCATTGCGCATAGAGACTCGGACTGAAGGGAAAACTTTTCAAGGTCTACGACCAAAGACTCCCCGCCCTCGGGGGAAGGGAAACTCTTTCGTAAATGCTTAACTTCAAGAAAGGACATATTCGAACCATCTCATCGCAACGAAACAAGACTCGCTTGGCAAGCAGGATGCTGATGCAAGGGCGTATATTTTAAACGGATTTTGTATCCACGAAAGACTCCAATCCTAACCTTTTTATAATCTTTGTGCCAAAATCCATTGGACCAAAGAGTTTGGTAAATTGATCACGTGG
>JAURNO010000497.1 GCA_030830145.1 Verrucomicrobiota bacterium | reverse complement strand
GCATCAGCCAAAAGCTTGCGGGGAAAGCGAACTGATGCCAACCGGGCTGGGACGATTATAGTCGGCAAAGAAGTTGGCTTCATGGCAAAAGAGTAGATCTTGCGAACGTTTCTTGTGTTGTAGCAAGCGAATCCGCAGGTATGATGTAAAAAACTATATATTTTTCCTATGATCAAAGACACACACGTCACCTCCGCCCAAAACTCTTCCTTCGATCGGTTTTCCCTACCCGACAAATCGGGTAGGTTCGGTCCTTATGGCGGATCCTTTGTCCCCGAAACTTTGTCTCACCCTCTGAGAGAATTGAACGATGCGTACCTTGAAGCAAAGAAAGATCCTGAATTCCAAAAGGAACTTGATCAATTGCTCCGTAACTTTGCCGGAAGACCGACAGAGCTTTATTATGCGGAAAGACTTAGTAATCGCTTAGGCGGAGCAAAGATTTACCTTAAGCGGGAAGACCTCTTGCATACGGGAGCTCACAAGATTAACAATGCCTTGGGACAAGCGTTACTTGCAAAACGGATGGGCAAGAAACGGATCATCGCCGAAACTGGAGCCGGACAACACGGTATAGCAACCGCGTCGGTATGTGCTCGTTTCGGTTTCGACTGTGTAATTTACATGGGAGCGGAAGATATGCGAAGGCAAGCGTTGAACGTTTTCCGAATGCGATTGAGTGGAGCTGAGGTACGAGGAGTCGAAGCAGGGAGCAAGACGCTCAAGGAGGCAATCAACGAGGCCATGCGTGATTGGGTAACGAATGTTAGAAACACCCATTATATTCTTGGTTCGGCCTTGGGTGCTCATCCCTACCCCGGCATGGTGCGTGATTTCCATCGAGTAATCGGCGAGGAAACCAAAAGGCAATTCGTTAAAATGGAAGGCAGGTTACCTGATGAAATGATTGCTTGCGTGGGTGGAGGGAGTAATGCGATTGGTTTTTTCTTCGATTTTTTGGAAGAGGATGATGTGCGGCTAATTGGAGTCGAAGCTGGAGGAAGGTCCTTGGACGAAGGTGAACATGCGGCCCGGTTCGAAGGAGGGAAGTTAGGCATTCTACAGGGATGCAAAACTTGGATTTTACAAAACCCCGATGGACAGATTAACCCAACCCACTCGGTCTCCGCGGGATTGGATTACGCGGCCATTGGGCCCGAACACGCATTCTACAAGGATAGAGGTAGAATTGAATACGCTCACATAGGCGATGCCGAGGCTTTGGATGCCTTCCGTACTTTGTCTTCGGAAGAAGGTATTCTTCCCGCCCTCGAAACCTCGCACGGTTTGGCTCACGGATTCAAACGGGCCAAGGAACTTTCCCGGGACCAAATCATATGCATAAACCTCAGCGGGCGGGGTGACAAAGATGCGATGGAGGTAGCCCGCTTGATGGAAACCCCTGGGATACCAAACGCAAAAAAGCCATGAACAGCATGACCGGTTTTGGGAGGGCAACACTCAGTTTGCCCGACCACTTGGTTCTTCTCGAAGTCTTTTCCGTAAACAAGAAGGGGCTTGAAATCGTTTTTTCCGCACCCAAGGAATGGCAAGCCTTCGAGCGGCAAGCAAATGCCTTTCTCAAGCAATCGTTGGAAAGAGGGAGAATCAGGATATCCATCTCCGTTGAACAAACTACGACCGACCAGAACGCTCAAGGCTTGTTCGAAAGAAAAGTTATGGAGGAAGACTTGAATGAATTGAAAAGTTTTATCGAAGAGAAAGGTTTTACCTGTGAGGTCACACCGGAATTGATTCTTCAACTCGCCCAAGTAAGAAATCGTGACAATGGTCTGCCAAAACTCGAAGATGTGCTCTGCGAACTAGAAGAAACCTTGAGCCAGGCGACCATGGAAATGATCGCAATGCGAAAAGAAGAAGGAACAAGCATTTTCAACGATCTTGGAGAAAGGACAAGCTCTCTCGAAAAAATGACTGACCGGATGGAGCAGGAAAGCAAGGGTATGGCAAGCGAATGGAAGTCCAAACTTTTGGATCGTTTGAATAAGGCCGATCTGTCCCTTAATTCCGATGATGATCGGGTACTCAAGGAAGTCGCCCTTTTCGCTGAAAAATGCGACGTATCGGAAGAAATCTCAAGACTCAGAAGTCACTTCGGCCAAATCAGGGAAACGATGAACCTAGAAGGTTCGATTGGTAGAAAACTTGAGTTTTTACTCCAAGAGGTGAGCAGGGAACTCAATACTTTTTGCTCAAAATCGACAAAGACTCAATGCACCTCGATTGGATTGGACGCACGAGCGGAAGTTGAAAAAATTCGGGAACAGTCAATGAACGTAGAGTAACTCAACTAGGAGCTGATTTATTCTCTTCATTCTTGGCTTTCTCTTTTTGTGTTTCAAAAAAGCTTAGAAACAAGTAAGCAAAAGCCCCAAGGAATATTCCAGAATCCGCAATATTGAAGATCGGGTAATCGTAATCAACGAACGGGATAAAAACATCAATGAAATCCACCACTTCTGCAGGTTCTCTAAAAATTCGATCAAACAGGTTTCCAACGATTCCACCACATATCAGTCCAAATATGATTTGGATGGGAGGTCTTGCGAGTTCTAGGTTTTTGCGAAAAAAGTAAATCGAAGCCAAGGCAACAAACGCGAGGATGGTCAGAACCCCCGGATAATCCGAAAACATGCTCCAAGCCGCCCCTGGGTTCGTCACATAAGTAAACTCCAAGAAAGAACGATGGCCTTCTATCAAGTCAAGAACCTGGACAGGGTTTTGGCGAAGTTCTACTGAATTTTCAACGGCCCAATCCTTGCTCAATAGATCGAGTAAAAGAACCAAAGTAAACAAAAGCCAAAACTTACGATATGCCACTTGTAAGAACGTTTTTATTCGTCTTGCCCCATGGTCGAATCGGAAATTGTAGCGAAGGCTCCTGAAACGGGTTCACCATCCCGTCTCTTCCTTTTCTCAAACAAATTCTGTCCCTCGAGAGAGAAGCGCGTAAAAGGAACCACTTTCAGCCGTGCTTTCTTTATAGGCTTACCAGTCTCTTGACAGATCCCAAAAGTACCGTCGAAAATTCGATCAATTGCATCTTCTATTTCTTCAAGTGCTTCTTGCTCGCT
>JAURNO010000496.1 GCA_030830145.1 Verrucomicrobiota bacterium | reverse complement strand
CGAACCACTCACACTCAACTTGACCAAAGGCAAAAGCTTCTACAGGGAAATCAATGCAAGTGCTCCTTTGGGGTTTGCTCAAATGCAACTAATGGGAGCACCGTCTTGGGTGCACCTCAAGGATGATCGCAATGGCAGTGGAATCATCGGTGGAGTCGTTCATCCCGATGCAAATGAATCGATGGATTTCATTATTCGCGCCTTTGATGCCGATGGAGGTTATGCGGACTTGAACGTCAGTTGCTCTATTTCGGACAATTTTTCTACGGGAAACTCAAATCAATTCTCAAGCTTATCTGCATCCATTGATCTGGGGCCAAAAGTCATTCTGTCGGATGTCGCTGATTGCGGTTCCGGCAAATATCTTGTTTGCGGCAAGTTTGCCGATACTCTGGCAGTCGGAACTTACAAAGCTGTTTCTACGTCTGGTTACGACGGTTTTGCTCTGAGAATGGATGCTCGAGGGCAAGTCGAGGGCCTTCTGCATTTGGCTTCGAATGGTGAAGTTATTCCCGTAGCATCAACCAAGGACAAGGATGGAACGATACACATCACGGGCTACTTTTCCGGGGAATTGTCGGTAGGTTACCTGGATATCAAAAGTTCCGGTCAAAACGATGTATTTCTAGTGAGTTGGAGCCAAAAAGGGGATTTGCTCAATCTGCAAAGTTTTGGAGGTGCCGGTGATGAGAAATCCACTTCTGTGGAATTCATAGACGGTGCCCTCGTGCTAAGTGGCTTTTTCAGCGACTCGTTTCAATATGGGAGGATTTCGCAGAAATCATCCGGGGGAACGGACGGTTTCGTTCTGTCCGTCGATGCGTTCGATTTTCAGCAGATCAATTGGTTCTTGCCTTTGGTTGGGTCATCCGACAACCGAGCCAACGTTATGAAGGTTTCTTCAGATGGCACACTATTTGTGGGGGGGAGTTTTGGTTCTTCTGCAAAGATGGGAGGACTTGAACTTGTATCCAAGGGATTGTCGGATGCCTTTGTCGGGAAATTGACTTCCAGTGGGAAACTTGAGTTTCTTCGATCGGGGGGAGGAGTGGGAAAAGATGGAATCGATTTTTTCGGCTTGGGACGGAACGGGAGTTTGCTTGTGGGCGGTACTTTTTCCGAGCAATTTCAATGGGATAGCCATCAGCTAATATCCAAGGGTGCCAGGGATGTTTTTCTTGGTTCATTATCTGTGTCGGGGAACTGTCTTTCCCTTGTTGGCTTAGGTGGAAGTGGCACGGAAGAAATCAGGGGCCTGGTAGTCTCTTACGATACGATTTTGGTACTAGGCTCATTTAATGGAGGTATTGATCTTGGAAGTGAGAACCTCTATTTGGCTCGTGGAGGTATGGATTCTTTTGCAGCCTTTTACGACCATGACCTGAAGTCACTTGGTTCGGGTATGCGTTTCGGAGCTTCAGGAGACGACATCCTTTTAGGCGGAGCGAGTGTCTTCGATAGCAACTTTCTTGTGGCCGGTCTGTCCAAAGGCAGGTTGGGACAAAACTTTAGTTACGAATCTTCAGGTGACGGTCAAAGCCTTCGTTCTTTTCTTGCCGTGTACGGTCCTGGAGATTTTTCGCCCAAGGCTTGGCCCAACCCTCCTCATACTGCGGAAACCTCCAGTTACTTCGAATATCAGTTCAATTCGGGGCCTTGGCCTGTTGGAGCTGCATTGGATCTTGAGCTTCGATCTTTGCCCAGTTTTCTTCGGGCGGATTTGGGTCTAAAGGGAGATGTTGTGATTTGGGGAATGATTCCAAGTGGGCTCGCGGGCGGTTCTTTCTTCATCGATTTGTCTGTCCAATCCAAGCTCTACGGCAAGGCCGACGTAACTTTTACAACATCCATAGTAGAGCTCGGAGACACCTTTCGTCTCGTCTCCGATAGCAAGAGTAATTCAATAAACCAATTCGAGCCATTCTCGACCACTGTCCGAATTACCGGTGCCCGTCCGCAAGACGTCATAGTCTTTCCGGAGACCCTTCCATCTTGGATCAACGCTACCCGCCTTGACTCATCCACCTATCTGCTCAAGGGGACTCCCGGTAAGGGACATTCAGGGTCGAACCTTATCGTTTTGAGAGCCAACTCCGATCGGTTCGAGGGAATGTTTTCATTGGATCTTTCCGTTCAGTCTCCCCTGCTGAATTCATCAAGCAAGACGGAGTTCGGGAAATGGGGTAAGAGTTGGTTTGGTTCATTGATCTTGTTTGAAAACTCATGGGCCTACCATCAAGATTTGGATTGGATTTTCGTTGAGTCCAGTGAGAATGGCGGAGCCCTTTGGTTTTGGACTGAAAAATGGGGGTGGGCATGGACCAATCAAGATCATTGGAAATCGCAGTCGGGAGAAGGTTTTATTTATTCTTACAAAACAGGGAATTGGCTATACTTCAAGAAAGGACCGGCCGGTGAACCCGATCTCATTTTTCATTACGAGACGAGCCAATGGGAGCACTTCAGAAATCCCTGACGCCCTTACGTTCTCAAACGGATTGGCAATGAGTCTATTATGCGATGAGGGATGCACCGCATCCGGAGTCTAGTTTTAGAAACTCTTCGGCGTCAGAAATAATACTTTCGTCATCCAATCCATGATTTTTTCTCAAATCGGAAACCGAGTTTCCATGTTCAATGAATTCATCGGGCCATCCAAACCTTTTTACAGGAATGAGGATGTCATTTTGATCAAGGGTTTCAAGGATTGCTGATCCAAATCCTCCCTTCAGGACATTGTCTTCAAGAGTTATGATGGAATCATGGGTAACCAATTGAGATAAAAGAAGCTGTTCGTCGATGGGTTTTACGAACCGGGCATTGATCACGCTGACTCTCAATCCATGCTTGGAGTAAAGATGTTCTGCAATTTTTTCAGCGACGGGAACAAAGTTGCCTAGAGCCCAAATGGCACATCCTTTTCCTTCTCTTAAAACCTCGGCTTTTCCGATTGGAAGAACTGCCGGTTTTTCCTTTCGGAACACTCCTGTTCCCGCACCACGAGGATAGCGAACGAAGGAGGGAAGGCCGCTCCCGATTCCAGTCGCCATCATGTCCTGCAGTTCGTCTTCGTCTTTTGGTTGCATGACGATTGCATGGGGGATGCACCGAAGGTAAGATAGGTCGAATAATCCATGGTGAGTCGGGCCGTCGTTGGGCGAGAGCCCGGCTCGGTCCAAACAAAAGGTAACCGGGAGTTTCTGCAGGCAAACATCAT
>JAURNO010000495.1 GCA_030830145.1 Verrucomicrobiota bacterium | reverse complement strand
CCGACCTGGACTTCCACGAGCAAACCGCCCTTCTCTGGGCAAACGTAAAGCCCGACGAAAAAGGGATCGCATCGATCGACCTAAAGGGTTTGTCCGGACACCAACGCCTTCACGTGTTCGCCGTCGATGCGTGGAATGTGGCCTATCGCCCGGTATCCCTCCCTTCCGCCGAACTCAAGCGCAAGGAATTGCGAATGGTTCGCGAACTGGACCCCGACAAACCATTCTCCGAGCAGAAACTCTTCACTTCCCTCGCCAAGGGCGAAAGATTCAAGTTGGCCGACGTGACCACCTCCAAAGTACAGGCCTACGATTCCCTTGCCCGGGTATACGGCTTGCTTTCCTCCCTGAGCGAAGACAGCAAATTGGCAAAGTTCGGGTTCATCCTTGATTGGCCGGGGCTCAAGCCTGCTGAAAAGCAAGCGAAGTACTCGGAATTCGCCTGCCACGAGCTCAATTTCTTTATTCATCAAAAGGATCCCGCCTTTTTCAAGAAGGTCATCCTTCCCTACCTGGCCAACAAGAGGGACAAGACCTTCATGGACCATTGGCTGCTCGGTTCCGACCTCTCCCTCTACCTCGAGCCCTACCGCTTTTCCCGACTCAATGCAGTCGAGAAGATTCTCATGGCCAGAAAGCAAAAAGACGGGGGCTCGGCGATGGCCCGCTACGTCAGGGAACTCAAGGAAATGATCCTCCCGAATCCGGAGGAATACAACCGTCTGTTCGACGCGGCCATCGGAAGCTCGGCTCTGGAAACCGATGATGATCTCGGGTTAAGAGCCCAGCAAGAACAGCAAAGAAAGGATCTCGTTAAATCTATGCGCAAAAAGAGTATCATGGCCTTTAAGGAGATGGAAGAGAGCAGTAGTTTACAAAAAGGTTTTGATCAGATTGGAGGACTAGGAGGAGGAGGAAGTGCTGACCGAGCCCTGTCCCTCGGCTTCAGCGCCACAGCCAACGCAGAGGCGGACTTGAGAGTTAGGGATGAAGCAAAGGCGGTTGGGGAAATCGAATTTCTCGACTCCAAATTAAGTTTAAACCGGTTAATGAAAGGGCAAGAAAAACTCCTGATGAAAATGTCCAAAGAAGCCCAAACGACCGCCGAAGCCATCATCGAAGCAAAGGGCAAACGGGCAACCAATGGAACCCTCCGGGCAAGATTGGAAGAAAGACAGGCTGTCCGCCAGTTTTACCGGAAACTGCCCCCGACCGAGGAATGGGCGGAAAACAACTACTACCAACTCCCCACCGATCAACAAAATGCCAACCTGATCCTGATCAATGCCTTTTGGAACGACTTCGCCTCCCACCCCGAAGGCGAGCCTTTCGTCTCGGGCAACTTCATTTACGCGACCCGGAACTTTTCCGAAATGATGTTCGCCCTGTCCGTGCTCGATCTGCCTTTCGAACCAGTCGATCATGAAGTCGAAAACAAAGGGAGCGCCTTTTCCCTCAAGTCGGACCAACCCTTGCTTCTCTTTCATCAGGAAATTCGCGAGGCCAAGAATGCCAAGGATGCCCGTGACATACTCCTCAGTCAAAATTTCTACCGGGCGGATTCGCGCTACGTGAACGATGGTGGGGAACGCCTTGATAATTTCGTGAAGGATGAATTCCTCAAGCAAATCGCCTACGGATGCCAAGTCGTCATCACCAACCCCACCTCGTCCGTGCGCAAACTCAGGTACCTTGCCCAGATTCCGACCGGGGCCATACCCTTGCAAAACGGGTTCTATTCCGACGGGCGCCCGTTCCGTTTGGAGCCCTATTCCACCCGAACCTTCGATTTTTACTTTTACTTCCCCGAGACAGGAGACTTCCCGGTCTATCCGGTCCAAGTAGCCAGTGAAGAGGGACGCCTGGCCGGTGGTAAACCCTTCATCTTCAAGGTAGTTGAAAAGCTGAGCAAGCGGGACGAAACCTCCTGGGCATGGGTTTCCCAGAACGGGACGGAGAAAGAAGTAATCCAGTATCTTCGCGACCACAACATGAACCGGATCGCCCTCGACAAGATCGCATTCCGGATGAGGAACGAAAAGGAGGGAGGAGACGGGAAGGACTTTTTCGAGAAGACACTCAAGCTGCTCTCCGACCGATTCGCCTACGACTCCACTCTTTGGTCCTATGCCCTCTACCACAAGGACGACGGCCGCCTCAAGGAGTACCTGTCCCGTTCGGCCTTGGTCAGCCGTTGCGGACTCTACCTCGAGAGCCCACTGCTCAGCCTCGACCCCATTCAGCGCGGCTTTCATCAACACCTCGAGTACAAACCCCTCGTCAATGCCCGGGCTCATCGACTGGGCAAGGACCGCAGGATCCTCAATGACCGGCTTTCCGGACAATACAGGCGATACCTCGACGTCCTCAAGTTCCACCCCCAATTGGGAGAAGAGGACTTGTTGGCCGTTTCCTACTATCTTCTCCTGCAGGACCGGGTGGGCGAAGGGCTGAACTTCTTTGCCAAGGTGCGCAGGGAAAAAATCACCGAGAAACTCCAGTACGAATACATGGCAACCTACGCCGACTTCTACAAGGGGGAACTCGCATCCGCCCGGCAACGAGCCGAAAAGTATGCCGAATATCCCGTGGACCGATGGCAAAACCTCTTCCGCGAGGCGCTCGCTCAACTCGACGAGATCGATGGCAAGGGAATTAAGCCGGTCGACGATGAGGACCGCGAACAAGTCCAGGACGTCCTCGCCTCAAGCGAACCCGGGCTCGAGTTGGAAGTCGAAAAGGGAGAAATCTCTATTCATGCCCGCAACCTCAAGGGTTGCACTGTCAATTACTACCCGATGGACGTCGAACTGCTCTTCTCGCGCAAACCCTTCGTCAAGGACGACACCGAGCACTTCACCAGCATCGTGCCCAACCTGAGCAGGAAAATCTCCCTCCCCAAGGGGAAGGAGGCTCATTCCTTCCCCGTACCCGATGAGTTTGCGGATCGAAACGTCATGGTCGAGGTGGTTGCCGCAGGCATCCGCGAGGCCAAGGCCTACTACGCCAACGATCTCAAGGTACAACTCGTTGAAAACTATGGACAAGTACGGGTTGCCCATTCGGAAACGGGCAAACCCCTGCCCGAGACCTACGTCAAGGTCTACGCAAGATTGGCGAACGGACAATCCCGCTTCTACAAGGACGGATACACCGACCTGCGCGGACGGTTCGATTACGCCTCGCTTAACACGGGCGACCTCGACGACGCCAGGGACTTTTCAATTCTCGTCCTGCATGACCGTCACGGAGCCGCCATACGCGAAGCCAAGCCACCCTCCCGATAATCTTCCCAAAAGGAATAAAAAAATGAAATTTCAAGCCATGAACGTTCCTACCATCGCCACCCTCACCCTCGGTTTCCTCACCGCCACCGTTTTTCTGCCCGCCCGGGAAATCGGATTCGTTGAAAAATTCAGCCTCGCCGAGGACCGGTCAAAAGCTCTCGAGGAACTGGTCGCCGGCACTCAGGAATATTACTACTACTCCGCCCTCCATGCCTTGACCCGACAAAATTTCAAGGAAGTCGACAACCTCCTCAAGCTTTGGCTCAAGAGATATGGGAGCAATCCACGGAGCAAGGAAATCGAGAACCGCATGGCCATGCTCCGCTACGGACAGGATCCGGAGGGCACCATGAAATACCTCAGGCGCGAGCTCAACCTTCGCTTCAACCACAGCCGGGTCGTGGAAGGACGCAAACCCACCCACCCCACCAAGCTGAGCGAGAACCGGATCAGTTTCGAGACCATGAAAATGATCGCGTTCTCCGATCGGAACAACCTTCAAGGCGTGGAGGATCGTGGACTTGCCCGTCTGGAAGCGGAAAAGTTAAACGAGATCCGCCTGCGGGACCTGCTCAGCCGCTTGCGCAGGCCCGACCTACCCGGATTGCCCACCTTGATCCTCAAGGATCTGAAAAACAAGCACTCCCGGGGTTTCGGCTCGCACGTCATTCACAAAAACCTCACCAAGGAGCAAATGGACGAGTTGCTCCAACTCGACCCGAAGTTCATCGACAATTCGAACTTCGTACATTCCTACCTCTCGAAATTGGCCCCTTCCTCGGACGTTGACCCGAGAAAGGACGACGAGGAGATGAGGAAGTGGCTAAACCGGCAACTTGGCTTCACCCGCCGGCTTTCCCCTGCCTTCAATTCCCTCAAGGCGAACGTCATGCACGAACTCCTGGTCTTCCAGCGCAAGCAGGGAGAATGGGATCGCGAGGCCTTTCTCGAATACCTCAAGCTTCCCCGCATTGCCCGCTACGTAAATAACAAGTGGATGAACGAGGAAGTCAAGCGCAGGAGGGATTGCCAAGTGTTCCTCAATGCCGACTTCAGTTCCAAGGGGGCCTACCCGCAAATCGGAAACGACGATTCACTCGTCCGTTCCTACCTCCTTCATTTTTCGATCCAAGACAAAAATTACGAGGGTTTCGTAAAATATGTCCGCGACGACTACCTCAAGAAAATCTTTGCCGAAGCCAAGCTCACCGCCGGCGTGGGAAACCCCGAGACTTGGTACTCAATGCTAAACTCGGGCGAAGTACGAGGCATCCGGGAACGGATCGACCTCGATTTCGCCCACTCCAACAAGGAACGTTTCTCACCGGGCGAAGAGGTCAAGGTCAAGCTCTGGACCAAGAATGTCGAGACCCTTTTGGTCAAGGAGTTCGAGATCAACGCATTCAACTACTACCTGGGCCAAGGCAGGGAGATCGATACCGCAATCGAACTGGATGGCTTGTCCGCAACCCGCGAGCGAACCTTGACCTTTGAGGAATCGCCCATGCGCCGGGTTTCCCGAACCTTCGCTTTCCCCGAGCTCAAGAAGCGCGGGGTGTACGTCATCGAGTTCATCGGAAACGGGATCAGCAGCCGGATCCTCGTACGCAAGGGCACCCTTCGCCTGCTCGAGAAAACCGGGCCGGCCGGCCATGAATTCCATGTCATCGACGAGGCCAACAAGCCCCGCCCCCAAGCCACCGCTTGGATCGACGGCAAGGAATACGAACCTGATGAAAAGGGCGTGATCACGGTCCCCTTCAGCACCCGGCCCGGGCAAAGGACCGCAGTCTTGAGGGACGGTGACTTTTCCTCCCTCGCCCGCTTCAAGCACTTGGGCGAGAGCTACGCCCTGGATGCGGGCATTTACGTCGATCGAGAAAGCCTTCTGAGTAGGAAAAAGGCTCACATCCTGGTGCGTCCAGGTCTGCGGATCAACGGACGCCCGACTTCTCTCGATCTCCTCCGGGATATCAAACTAGTCGTCCTTGCCGTGGATTACGAAGGAACCCCGAACCGGTCCGAGATCTCGATCGAGAAACTCAAGGAGGGAGAGGAGTTCGTTCATGAAATAATCGTGCCCGACAAGCTCTTGCAGATGAGCGTCACCCTGGAAGCGAAGGTCGAAAACCTCAGCCTGGGAAGAAAACAAAACCTTAGGGATTCCGAAACTTTCGGGATCAATGCAATCGAGCAAGGCTCATCCGTTAATGCCCTTCACCTCGGAT
>JAURNO010000494.1 GCA_030830145.1 Verrucomicrobiota bacterium | reverse complement strand
GAAGACGGGGGTGATTTCGACTCTTGCAGGATCGGGTAAAAAGGGGTTCGGCGGAGATGGTGGCAATGCTTCGCAGGCAACTTTCAGCCGGCCGCACAGCATCCAATTCGGACCACAAGGTGATCTCTTCGTGTGTGACATAGGAAACCGAAGAATCAGAAGGATTTCCTTCAAGACTGGTCTCGTTAGTACATTCAGCGGGACAGGCAGAAAAGGGAAAACCGTAAATGGTGGCAGGATTGACAAAGTTGATTTGAATGGACCAAGGGCAATCGACTTTAACGGTGACCAAATGTGGTTGGCCTTGAGGGAAGGTAACTCGGTTTATCGATTGGACTTGAGCAAAGGAACGATCCATCATGAGGCAGGAACCGGGAAAAGGGGCTTTTCTGGAAATGGTGGTCCAGCTCGACTTTCGACCCTTTCGGGTCCCAAAGGCATCGCGATTGGGCCAAAAGGAAACGTTTATTTGGCAGATACGGAAAGTCACTCGGTTCGGATGATCGACCGGGCGACGGGTAACCTTGAGCTAATTGCCGGCGATGGTAAGTCAGGCGATGGACCGGAAGGGCAAGACCCTAAAAAGTGTCGGATGGATCGACTGCATGGCATTTACGTTGACGCCAACGGATCCATATATGTCGGCGACACCAATACCCACCGAATTCGTGTTATTCGACCTTGAACGATTCGAGTATCAAGAGCGGTAAGTCAATCAGCCAAGTTACAATCAAGAATCACCTTGGTGACCTTGAGTTGCTCGCTGTCAATGAATCCTTGTTCGGCATCTTGCAATGAATATTGCTTCGTCAAGGCATTCGGGTCGACTTGTTGGGCAAGCAGGAGATCGAATGCTCTGAGATAGTCGTTCTTCGAGGATGCGTAACTCGTGCGAAGGTCGATTTGCTTGCGAAGAAATTGGGTGAGATCCATGTGAATGGTCTGTGAGTAGAGGGCGACTGCAGTCACGGTGCCATCGGGACGAACGGATTTCCAGGATTCGGACAAGGCCGAAGTTGCTCCGGATGCTTCCACGAGCGCATCGGCTCCTTGGGGGAAAAAGTGTAAGACCTGTTCGTCCAAATGGACTTTTTCCGGACCAACGGTCAGTGTCTCGAAACCAATTTCACGAGCTGCCTTCAAACGTGTCGGTTCGTCCCTTTCGGTTCCGGAAAGCAGAACGTTGGCTCCGCGACTTCTCGCGGAGATTGCACACAATAGCCCAATGATTCCGGGGCCGCTTACAACCAAGTTCGTTCCTTCTTTGACGTCCGTGCGATTTCCAATGCAGTGTTCGGCCACTGAAAGGGGTTCGGTCAGAGCCGCGAGAGGAAGCGGCAGCCCCTCGGGAACTGGAATTAGAAATTCCACATCAATGCAAACGTACTCGGCCATCCCCCCATCAAGATGCAGGCCCTGTACGCGTCTTCGGGATGAAAGCTGAGGTTGATTTTCTTTGCAATACCTGTCATCGGGGTCATGAGGAGTTTGCAGTGCGATCATGACGGCCCGATCTCCGATCTTCCATCCATTGGCCTCGGTTCCAACCTGCTGAACGATTCCGGAAAGCTCATGCCCGAAGGTAACTTCAGGCAATACTGATTCGTACCCTTTGTGATTCAGCCATGCATGAAGGTCGGATCCGCAAATACCGCAATGGGAAACCTTCAGTAGAACTTCGTTTTCGGCAGGTACGGGAATGGGTAAATCGACCAATTTAGCGGCGCGTTCCTTCCTTGCCGATCTTCGAAAGGCTTTCATTGTGATTTTTCGCGAATTGGAAGAGTCCCGGCATGAATGGAGTGGCCTATTTCTTTTGCTTTTTCTTTTCCATGCAGAACCTCAATCAAGCCGAGTCCAAACTCAATTGCCGTACCGGCACCTCTGGAGGTTGTGAGGTTTTCGTCCTGAACGACTCGTTGCGTGGTGTCCAAATTTGGCAATTCATCCAATACACTCCCATGAGCAGTGTGTTTTCGGGTGCGGAGAACTTTGGAGTCCAGCAACAGAAGAGGGGCGGCGCAGATTGCTCCGATCGGTTTTTCGTTTACATCAAAACTATGAATGAGAGAAAGAATACGAAGGTTGTTACGCAATTTGAAAACGGCGGGTCCTCCTGGAATAACAAGCATATCGTGATCATTGTCTAAGCCTTGATCAAGATGGCGGTCAGCTTCGATTTTGATACCCGAACGACCCGAAATAAGTAGGCTTTCTTCGCAGGATGCGATGGTGGTGGATACATCTGCCCGACGAAGGAGGTCAATGGGGCAAGTCGCTTCGATTTCCTCGAATCCAGTGGCCAAAAGAACGAGTGCTGACTTATGCATGCCTTTTAGGAAGAAGGCTTGTCTTTTTTGGAGGACGATTGCTTCTTGGGTTTTGAGTCGGATACAGTGGGCTTTTTATCTCCTCCCTTGGAGTCGGAAGAAGATGAGTCCGAAGAAGTTGATTCGTTCCCATTCTCCTTTTTTGAGGAACCTGCACGCTTGTAGTCGGTTTCGTAAAAGCCTGTTCCCTTGAATATCAGACCCGCTCCTATGCCCATGAGGCGTTTGGCTTTTCGTTTTTTGCATGTTGGGCAAGATTTGACGGGTGAATCTTTCATGGACTGGAACAATTCCCATTCATGTCCGCATGCTTCGCAAAGGTAGTCGTAAGTAGGCATAATTATTAATCAGCGAGTAGACGAGTGTTTGTTGGGTTCACCGAAATACAAGGCAGTTGAGTACGCCAATAAAACCCAAGCTCCCACGAAGAAGGAGAGCCCGTATAAGGGGAGAGCAAGGAGGAAAATACCCCAGAAAGCAATGACTGGCAGAATGAGCTGAGGCCACATTTCTCGAGCGGAGGCATAGACCATCTTGAAATCCCAGCAATCTGAAAACAAGTTGCTTTGCAGGTAATTGTTTACCGAAGAAAGAATCAGGAACGGGCAGAGGAAAGCGGTCAATGCGAGAGGGAAATAACTTACGACCCCGAGGAGTCCGAAAGAAAGAAAGTCCACGAGTTCACTGGCCAACCAACCACCGAGAATGGGGATGCCGCCATAGCCGAGTAGGAGGATGAACATTTTGAGCCCTCCTGTAAAAAGGGAGGGTATCTCCATGTCTCTCCATTCGGGTAGTTCCCATTGGCGTGATTGTCGGAGGCGAATCGTATACTCGAGAAGATACCCGAGAGAAAAGATGTTTATAATCGGGATAAAGGAGAGAGCCCCTCCCCACAAAACTTTGGTCATCCAGCCCGAGTGACCGAAAAGCCTTCCGCATACGGCTTCCAAACTTGGCATAAGGTCTTTAATATGACGTTATGCGATAAATTCGCAAGTCATGAATTTTACCCAGAAACTCTACCAATGGCAGGATTTGATCAACCAAAGCCTTGACCAATGCCTCCCTGGTTCCGATGTCCGTCCCGCTCAGTTGCACCAGGCCATGCGTCATAGCTTGCAAGCGGGAGGCAAGCGCCTTCGCCCCATCTTGGTCTTGGCTGCTCATGAGCTCTTTTCGAGCACCCTCGACCCGTTGCCTGCAGCTTTGGCGATCGAATGCATACACACCTACAGTTTGATTCACGATGACTTGCCTGCGATGGATGATTCGGACTTAAGGAGGGGGCTCCCCACCTGCCACAAGGCTTTTGATGAGGCGACGGCAATCCTGGCCGGAGATGCCCTGCAACCTCTAGCCTTCGAAATTATCTCCCGAAGTTATTCGAATGAGCCCTCTGTCGCTCTCGAGCTAGTATCGATTATCTCAAGGACCGCCGGTAGTCAGCGATTGGTTGGAGGGCAGATGCAGGATCTTCTTTCGGAGGGTACGACGCCTTCGGAGGAAGCTCTTTCCTTTATTCATGCAAACAAGACAGCCGCAATGATCCAGGCGTCTCTTTTGCTTGGGTTTAGGTTGGGTTCCATGGGGGAGGATGCGGTCAAGCTCCAACTCATGGCCCAAGCAGGCGAATCTCTTGGCCTGGCCTTTCAAGCGGTTGACGATCTTTTGGACGTTACGCGCAGTACTGAGGACTTGGGGAAAGATGCCAGTCATGATGAAGCGTCTGGCAAAGTCACTTGGGTTACGCACGTGGGCTTGGAGAAAGCTCAGGCTCTCGCTTCTGACCATACGGACAAAGCCGCCCGGTTTATTAAAGAGGTCGGTGGGGACAACAGCTTTCTTCTGGAGTTGCTTTCGCATATGCTCAAACGGGAGATGTGATGGAGAAACAAGGCGACCGTTTCTCAAGAGACTGGAAGTCAAGACTGTCTTATTCCAGGGAGAAGGGGAAAGGATTTGCCGCCCCTGGAGGAGAGTTTACAAGAGCTCTTTACGAATGGGTTTTGGCGGATGAAAACAGTGTCATGAGGTCCTTGTTGAAAGGCCAAAGGGTAGTGGAGTTGGGGGCAGGAATGATGCCTTATGGCTATGCTCTTGCGGCTGTATGTCAGGCTAAGAATTTTGTTGCTGTCGAGCCATTCTATTCAGACGTGCAGCGTGTATCCGTACAGTCTTTCGTGTCAGAGAACTCTAGAGTCGTACCCCGTATACCCTTTAAAGTTTCTGGTTTGGATAGGCTCGAGTATTTGACGGACGAACCGGACGCACTTCTCTGTGTGCTTGCCTG
>JAURNO010000493.1 GCA_030830145.1 Verrucomicrobiota bacterium | reverse complement strand
GTCTGGGCAAAGGGCTTACGGCTAACCAGAACAGTATACCGAGAGAACTAGTCTACGACGTCGACGAGATGCTTGCCGACAACCTGGATTCCGTACCCTTTCCTTTCATCGGATGCGACGTGCCCGAAGGACATCAAGGCCAAAGCGTGGAGGGGATGACCCATGGTTGCGTATTGGCAAAGTTCAAAAATGGTTTTCACAAGCTTGGGATTCCCTGGAGTTTTAATGCCGATCACCAGCCAATCGGCGGCAAGTTCGATGTGCGTGAGGATCAATTGGTCGCCGGTTGCATGTTCGCCAGTTACATCACCTTCGACCTCTCTCCGGAGTTGGCCATCACCGAAGTTCCCGAGGATTCCGATGCCAAAGCCTCTTTCGTGCGGGATGAAATACCAACGGACTTAGTTGAGGCCACCCGTAAGCGGGGCGAGCAATCGGGTTTGACGCCTACCGAAGACGAATTCAACGGTTTGCTTGCCTACGTTTGGCCCGCGATGAAGAAAATGAAGGTTCGTGACGAAAAATACCGGGCCATCCGGGAGAAAAATTTCACGACCAAGTTAGGTTGCGAATACCTGCGTGAATTGTCGATCGACGAGCTTCCCGGATTGACCACTCCTGAAACGACGGCAGTTATGCTTGCTTTGTCCTTTGAGATGGGAATGGACGTTCATTTCGTGGCGCCTGCTTTTGGTTTCCAGAAGAACATTCCTTATCCCGACAATAATCAACTACGTAAGATGGTTGAGCCGATCTGGTCGGTATGCCGGTCCTTTGGTGTTTCCATTGGTTTCCACTCGGGATCCGGAAAGTCGGCCAAGAATTATCAGGTCGTGGGCGAAGTGACCGGAAGCAATCTGGAAATCAAGACCAGTGGTCGCTACACTTATGAAATGGGGGTTGCCTTGTCCCGCTCCAAGAATCCGCAGGATCAGGCTCTTTGGAAGGACTGGTACGCCTTTACCGTGGAATTGGCCTCAAGCGGATGCTTTGCGGAAGACGAGACGGAAAGAAACATGGCTCGCGAGTTCGTCCGGTTGACCATTGGCGATCAGGCGGACGAGGCGTTCGCAAGCGAATCGGCTTGCCGAACCATCTTGGGGGCCTTGGAACCCAGTCCCGAACATTTCTTTTGGTTCGAGTACAACTTTCTTTACGTTCTTGCTGCCGAAGGCAGCTCTCAAAAGGAATCATTGGGTGACCATTCGCCGGCCGGTTATCGCCAGCGCAGTCGCTTTTACGCAATCAGTGACGAAGGCCGCCTGCTCTACGCTCAACGAGTAGCCGAGTATATTCTTTTCTTGGCGGAGACGACTGGAATTTCTCAATCCGAGATTTGTGCTCGGGCAAGAGAGGAACTTCAGTCCTTTTCAAGCTTCGAGGATTTCCTGAAGAGCATTTCCGGAAAGTAACTTAACTTTCTTTCTCGCGGTCGGAGTGTCCGAGATCTTTTTCGGGGGCTACGAAATCCCGGATTCTTTGCTTGAGAACTTTGATGTCAGGAAAACCCTCGTCCCTTTTCCTGCACCAGATCAATTCGTCCCCGCAGGTAATCCTGAAGCGACCGGATTCCGTCCGGCAAGGGCGCAGGCAAACCTCATCGATTTCCGTTTCGAAGGTTGAGAGGATTTCCTGAGCCATCCATGACGACCTCAGCAACCATCGACAGCCCGGGCAATATTCTATGACGATGCTCGCATTCAATGGTTTTTGAGATGATTTCATTCGATCAAGTTAGGTGGGTTTTCTATCCAGTCTTCTTTGTTTGACGAAATTTTCGGGCGATACGCCGTATACCGATTTGAAGGTTTTGGAGAAGTGAAAGGGGTTTTCGAAACCAAGCTCGAATGCGATGTTTTTGACCAAGTTATCGGTGGTGAGAAGGAGCGAGGCTGCGTGACCCATTTTCAATCTAATGAGGAACTTGTAAGGTGTGTCTTTGTGAAACCTTCGAAAAATTCTCGATAAATAAGCCGCGTCCACGTTTACTTGGTTTGCCAATTCCTCAATTGATTTGAGCGAAAAGTAATTTTTTCTCATGAACTGAAGGGCTCGATCATAAGTGTTCCAGGCAAGAGAGCCGCTGTGGCTGAAGTGATTGGCTTTTTCGCACAACTTCAAAACCAGGGCTTTTGCCAGAGAATTGCAAATGGAAGAGGCGTATTCGGAGTCTAGGTTCGCATTGCTCAGAATCAATTCGAACAGTTCCATGACCTCGCCAATCGAGCTTATCTGAAAAAAACCGGCTCGCTCTGAATGAACTAGGTGAAAAGGTTGCCGTGAAGAATGGTGGGCGCAGACGAGAAAATATTTCAGCATGGGTTTTTTTCTCGAGTTCCGTATTCTGTGGGGTACTCCTCTTGAGTAACTAAAAACGGAACCAGACTTTACCTCTTGAAGCTTCTCCCCAAGCTGAACTTCTCCTTCCCCCTCCAAAACGAATTCGAAGGTTGTGAAGTCCATGTCTTCCGGTTGGTTGGGATTCCGAGGAAAGGTTTTGCGGTCAACCAGAAATTCCGGTAAACAGCGTTCGCACCCAACGCTCACCACATTCAACTCTTCGTCGGTTCCCTTGGGAATTCCGATCAAAATTTGCCTGGCATCAGTTACTTGCTTTGAAAAATAATTCTCTTTGGGTTGCACGAGCTCGCTCTAAAAGTCAAAAATAGATATGCGATAGTCAAGGATATCCATTCGTAATTCAGCTTGGCTTGTATATAGTGTTATTATCTCGATTATTTTTCACGCCTATTGTCTCTCCTAGTCACGATGTGTTCTTCTGCATTCAACTTTTTCAATCTGCCCTCGCATCCAAGCGAGCTTTCCTTTATCCGGAAAAAATTCAATTTTTGGAACCCATGCGGTTGACACTTGGAAATTATACGGAAACATCTATCAAATATGTTTTGTAATGTGAAAAAGTTCTGTTTCGTAGGGCTGGCGACTTTTTTTCCGTCGTTTTTCGTTCTCGCTTCGAATGGCGAGGAACAGGCTTTTTTCGAAAGCAAGATAAGACCGGTCTTGGCTCAAAAGTGCTATGAGTGCCACAGCGCTCAGGCAAAGAAGATTAAAGGCGGTCTGAGGCTCGATCACATCAGCCTGATCAAGAAGGGGGGAGACACTGGTTCGGCCATCGAGTCCATCGATGGGCTCGAGCCATTGCTCTTGGAGGTTTTGAGCCATGAGAATCCTGACTTGGAAATGCCTCCCAAGGAAAAATTGCCGGTTTCGGTGATCAATGACTTCAAACGCTGGATCGAGGATGGGGCCTATTGGCCCGAAGAACCGGTTCCTGTTCTTGGAAGTTCCGTGAGTCGATCCTCCTTTAATTTGGAAAAAAGAAGGAACGAGCATTGGTGCTGGCAGCCAATCGTCAAGCCTCCTCCGCCATCCGTTGCAAACAAAGAGCACGTTCGCAAACCCTTGGACGCTTTTGTGCAGAACAACCTTGCGGAAAAAGGGATTTTACCTTCTCTGCCCGCTGACCGGAGAACATGGATGAGGCGGGTCTATTTTGACCTGATTGGTTTACCTCCGAGTCC
>JAURNO010000030.1 GCA_030830145.1 Verrucomicrobiota bacterium | reverse complement strand
CATGGTGTTCGGAATGTCGTAAAGTTTTAGATCCAAGAAAACGTTCTTGCCCGAATCAGCAACTTCCCGAACGAAGTCAGGTCCGTCCCGCAAATAGGTTTGCAGTCCGATCTTCACCCATTCGAGTTTGTCTCCTGTTGCCTGGAGAATGGAGCGAGCTCTGTCTTTGTCCTCTACGTCCAAGGCTAAAATGACTGATGGAACCATATTCATTACTTCATCATGCTTTCCTGCAGGCTCGAGCCAATCCTAATCTTTCTCATCGCCACCAGGCTTCGCCTTGGCTAGCGTGCGACATTGATCATGAACCGGAAAACGGCCATACGAAGCGTTTCTCTAACTGCCCCGGCCAAGGTAAACCTTTGCTTGTCCGTACTCGGTCCACGCTCGGATGGGTTTCATGAGCTTCTTACCCTGATGGCCAAGATCGACCTTTGCGACCTCGTCACTCTAGAGCGAACGGAAGCGAAAGGAGAGACCTCCTGCATTTGCGAAGGACAGGATGGCCCCGATGGTAAGGAAAACCTAGCTTGGCGCGCCGTCGAATTGTGGAGGCAGGCAACCGGGGATGATTCAGGGTTCCGAATTACCATTAAAAAGAGAATTCCCGCAATGGCTGGACTTGGTGGTGGTAGTTCGGATGCGGTAGCGACTCTGAAAGCGTTGAACTTTTGGAACCTTGCTCCTTTGCCCTTTGAAGAACTCAAGGAGATCGCAACCCAATTGGGGTCCGATTGTCCTAGTTTTCTGGTCGATGGGGCTTGCGTTGCAACTGGTAGAGGAGAAGAGGTGAGACCCTTGTGTAAAGAAGCAAATGATCGATTGGACGGCAATAGGCTGATCTTGTTCAAGCCACCAATAGGGTTTTCCACTGCTGCGGTTTATTCAGGGTTGAAGCAAAAAGAAGATGCTTATTCCTCCAGAGAATCCGCGTATCAAAGGATTGAAGACTGGGAGAAGGGCGAGGCAGACCTAGAAGAATTGATGGGGAATGACTTGGAAGGCGTTGTTCTATCGAAATATTTCTTTGTGCGACCTTTGTTTGAAATTCTTTTCCGTCATTTCGGGGTTCGTCCGATGCTATCGGGCAGCGGTTCCTGTTGCTTTGCCTTCGTACCCGACAATTGTCCCGTCCATGAAGTCTTTGGTTGCGTCAAAGATGCTTGGGGACGTGAGGCTTTTGTTGCTCAACAACAAATTCGGTCATGATTCGAAAAGTTGCTTTTTGTTTCACAAAAAAGAAAAAAATGACATAATACCAAAATTTGTGACTCCTCCTCTCCCTCTCTTTCAGTGAATTCTTCAGCCAAGGAAAAAGTTTTTTATGGGATACCTGCTTCTCCCGGAGTTGCTCGTGGGCAGGTCTTCCGTTTTCTTCATGGGAAGGTTGAAGTGCCCAAATACGAGGTTCAGGAAGCGGATCAGGATTCGGAGATTTCCCGATTCGAAGATGCCCTTTCTCAAACAAAGGATCAAATTACGAAGATCAGAGGAGAGGTCGCCAAGAATCTTGGAGAAAAAGAAGCTAGCATCTTTGATGCTCACCTTATGGTTCTCGAAGACAAAGCGGTCCTTGACGATGTTGTTGCCGAAATCCGTAAATCCGGAGACAATGTCGAGCAGTGTCTTCACCGTGTGACCCAAAGGTACATCGATTACTTTAGCCAATTGGAAGACGAATATTTACGGGAACGATCTGCCGACTTAAAAGATATTTCAAAAAGATTGCTTGGGAACTTGGTTGGTGCGACTGCTGCCGGGACTGCCTTTTTGGATGAACCCAGAATATTGGTTTCCGAAGACCTCAGTCCCTCCGACACTGCATCCTTGGACGGAGACAAGATCCTTGGTATCGCTACGGATGCGGGTGGGCGAACAAGTCATGCAGTGATCATGGCCAGATCAAGCGGTGTGCCTGCAGTGGTAGGACTGAGGCAAATGACGGATCAACTTTCCGAAGGGGATACTCTCTTAATTGATGGATTCGAAGGGATTGCCATAGTGAATCCTTCGGAAACCACTCTTTTCCGCTATGGCAAGGTCGGGCAAAGCAGAAAAAGAATGAAGGATTTGCTTTTGGAGGAAGCATCCTTGCCTGCTTTGACCAAGGACGGAGAAAAGGTCGTTTTTCTAGCCAATGCGGATTCTTCGGACGAGGTTCGCAAGTCCAATGATCACGATTGCCAAGGTGTTGGCTTGTTTCGTACGGAATCTATATTTCTTCGTAAAAACGAAATACCTTCTGAAGACGATCAATTTAACGAATATCGTCAAATTGTCGAAACCGCCAACCCGCTCCCCGTCACCATACGAACTCTGGATCTCGGAGGGGACAAGATCCTGGACTCGATTGGTCGGGAAAAAGAGGAGAACCCATTCATGGGGTTCCGAGCCATTCGATATTGTCTTCGCAATCCCGATGTTTTTCTTGATCAACTAAGAGCGATCTTGCGAGCGAGCACTCATGGTACTGTCAAAATCATGTTCCCCATGGTCAGCGGAGTAGGGGAACTCGTTCGGGCGAAGGAATTTCTTTCGACGGCAATGAGGCAGTTAAGGGAAAAGAACATCGAATTCAACGACAAGATCGAGGTCGGTTGTATGATTGAAACGCCTTCCGCTGTAACGATCTGCGACTTGCTTGCTTCCGAAGTTGATTTTTTCAGTGTCGGTACGAATGACTTGGTTCAGTACCTTCTCGCCGTAGACCGAATCAACAACGAGATTGCCTACCTTTACGAACCTCATCATCCAGCAGTCATTCGCTCGTTGAAGCGAGTCTTTGAAATAGGAAAGGAGTATGGTGTCAAAGTAACCGTATGCGGGGAAATTGCGGGTGATCCTCATTTCCTCCCCTTGCTTCTTGCCCTCGGGGTAAACTCCTTGAGTGCAGCTTCTCCGATGTTGCCGGAATTGAAATTCTTTGCCCGACGTTTTACAATGGCTGAAGCAAGAAAACTAACAGACCATATCCTGGAAATGAAGAGACCCTCCGAAATCAATCAAAGTTTGAAAAATTTCTACGAGGAAAGAGTTTCTGATTTGATCAAGTGAAAGAGACCTTAGATGCGTGAAGAACAGTCGGTGTTGTTTATTCGTCTTGGAATTTGGACGAGAAAAGTGCCGTCATATCCTTCTTTAGCTCCGCAATCTCGGATTTCGATGCCTCGAATTTGAGGATCGTTCCTTTGGCTGCGGCAAGCATCATTATTCCCATGATGCTCTTTGCATTTACTCGTTCATCTTCCTTTGTTATCCAAATTTCCCCATTGAAACGGGAGGCTATCCGCACGATCATGGCTGCAGGACGGGCATGAATGCCCATCTTGTTGGCAACCTCCAACGTAAAGTGCGACGGATTTTGCCCGTTTTTTTCTCCCGATTCGCTCATCTCAAACCGATAAGAGTGCGAAATTATGGAAAAGACAAAGAAAAAGTGTATGAAAAGCACCAAAGGCCAAGACCAGCGACATAAGCTGCGGCAACATCGTCGGCTACCACTCCAAGTCCTCCGGGAAGTTTTTGCAGACGGCTAATTCCAATTGGTTTAACGATATCAAAGAAACGAAAAAGTGTAAAACCACAGGCGAGAAGAAGAAGGCTCGGAAGAATTGAATCTTGCTGGAAACTCAATGGGACACCAATAAACACCAAAGGTTGGGCCACGAATTCATCCAAGATCACCTCGGGTGGATCTTCTTTTGAGAGAATGTGTTCTGCTTTTGTGCAAATGGGAATCGATAACAAGGCTAAAAGGACGAAACTACAATGAATGATTATTGGAGCGATGCTCCCTTTTTCTCCAACCCATATCGATGTAAGACCCGCAAAAACCAACAGGCCGATTACGGATCCAAATGTACCTGGTGCTGGTAATCTTCGGCCAACGGGTCCGAGCGTAGCAAGGCATACGATAAGCTTATCCATTCTTAGGAATCCTCGTCCAAGAAAAACTTCCAATATTTCGAAAGGTAGACGATTCCGGAGAAAACCGTAATGAACGTAGCGGCAAGGAGGGTTAGGTGGCCGGAATACTCGAGTACTTCTACTAGCTCCAAGTGCAGTTTTTCTTCGCCTACAAAAAACTTTTTGAAATCCGCATCAAGCGCGATTTTTCCGAGATAGAGAGAAATACAAGTAAGCTGAACGATCGTCTTTAGCTTTCCAACTTTCTCCGCAGCCAGGGTTTTGCCTTTTCCTGCCGCAACCAAACGCAGTCCGGTGATGAGGAACTCCCTTGAAAGAATAAGTAAAACTGGAAATAGAGCCCACTCTTTGAGTTCCCCTAAAGCAAGAAGACTGACGAACATGCCCAAGGTGAGAACTTTATCGGACAGTGCATCCATGAATTTACCGAATTCTGAGACTTGTCCGAACTTTCGGGCCAACCAACCATCCAACCAGTCGGTGAGGGCAGCAAAAAGAAAGAGCAACAGAGCGGAGGTTCTGATCCAGGACCAAGTCTCGTCAGTCCAAGGATAGAGAAGTCCGATCACCGCGAGCATCAAGGGGATTCGGGAAAGGGTAATTAAATTGGGAAGGTTCATTGAGAAGGGGCACTACTTACACAGGCTATTTGATTTTTGCAATCACAAGGCAATTTGTCCTTGAGGATGGACTTCGCTGTTATGATCGGTAAGTTAATACCCAAATGAGTATCGCTTTGTATCCAGGAACTTTCGACCCAGTAACAAATGGGCACTTGGACGTTTTGTCACGAGCATGCCGGCTTTTTGATGAAGTGATTGTCGCCGTTTCCGCTGAAAACTCTCCTAAGCAAACTGCTTTTGATTTGGAAACCCGCGTTGCCCTTGTCCGCGAGAACTTGGAATCGCACGCTAATGCCAAGGTCGAATCTTTTGGAGGTCTTCTAGTTGATTACGCACGCAAAAAAAGTGCGAGCGTATTGGTGAGAGGCTTGCGTGCCGTTTCGGATTTCGAGTATGAGTTTCAAATGGCTCAGATGAACAGGCATCTTGATTCTGAGCTGGAAACGATTTTTCTTATGCCCAACGAAAAGTATTTTTACACGAGTTCTCACTTGATCAAGCAGGTTCACCTATATGGTGACCGGGAGACCAACTTGGTCCCCCGCAATGTCTTGGATGCCCTCCGCAGCCTAAGCCTGAAGAACAAAACCTCAGGGTAATAGAAATCATGAGTAATGAAGATGAAACCTCTGCAAAGAGGAAAAGGTCTACCTTTGGTGTAGTTTTTCTGATTATCTTTCTTGATATGGTTGGCTTTTCGGTCATCTTTCCGCTTTTCCCCGACATGCTGGACCATTATCTTGATCGTGAGATCGAAAAAGGGGGAGGTGTGTTGACGGATTTCGTGTCGATGATCGACGAGATGGCCTTCGATGCAGAGGATTCCGGGAATAATTTCCTTCGGTTTGAAACCGTAGTTTTCGGAGGTGTGCTGGGATCTCTCTATGCCATCCTGCAGTTTTTCTTTGCACCCGTTTGGGGGAGACTTTCAGATAAGTTCGGTCGCCGCCCTATTCTTTTGATTACCGTTGGCGGAACTTGCCTCGGTTATGGCTTGTGGGTTTTTGCGGGAAACTTTTGGGTTCTTGTCCTCTCCCGTGTACTCGGTGGAATCGCTAGCGGGAATCTTTCCGTGGCCACTGCTTCGATAGCCGACGTCACCTCCCGGGAATCCCGTTCCAAAGGGATGGCTTTAGTCGGGGTTGCCTTTGGTTTGGGTTTTATACTCGGACCAGCGCTGGGCGGATGGGCATCGACCATGACCCCATTGGGTGAAGGTACGCATGGTGTTTTCGCCCTGAATCAATTTTCCATGGCCGCAGTGATCAGTTTGGCCCTCGGCATTCTTAATTGGGTGTGGTTGGCGAGCCGTTTCAAGGAAACCTTGCCCATTGAGAAAAGAGCAGTTGTAGACGCTCCCAGACCGGCGATTTTTCAGATCGGGAGGGTTGCCAATACTCCTGTTCGAAAAACATGCCTTTCTTACCTTTTTTACATGATATCATTTAGTGGAATGGAATTTACCCTCACTTTTCTTGCTGTAGAACGCTTCGATTACACACCCTCCGATATAGCCAAGATGTTTCTACTGATCGGATTTACTTTGATTTTGGCCCAAGGTTTTTTCGTCCGTCGATTTGTCGGCCCACTTGGAGAGAAAAAACTCGCTCTGATAGGGATATTAATTGGAATTATCGCTTTTGTCATGATTTCATTCGTCCATGGGGAGCCTTGGTTTTATGTTTCACTCTTTCTTATGTCCACTGGCGTTGCTTTCATAAGCCCCACCTTGACCGCACTGACTTCGCTCCATTCGAAAGAAACTGACCAAGGTTTCCATTTGGGGGTGTTTCGTTCGTCTGGATCAATGGCCCGGGCATGCGGTCCCTTGCTTGCCGGTTGGGTTTATTTTATGTTCGGTTCCTCCTTCGCCTATCTTCTGGGTGCTGTTTTTCTACTGATTCCTGCCGTTTTTCTTTTCAGTGTTCCTCAACCCGATCTGGAGAGAAGGTAAAAAACAAGCAATTTTCCTTTCCTTTTCTCTCGCTTTTATTCTTCCGTTCGTTACGATTTGTACTCTTGTAATCAAGAATAGTTCTAACCTTGTACCTTGCGAGTCCCCTCTGAATGAATGTTGAAATCATCGATCGACTGATCGACCAAGATCCGGCCCTTGAATCATCACGTGAAGCCCTTGAAGCGATGAAAGTGGGAGCTTGCTGTATACACAGGAGTTGGGGGTTTGGGAAAATTGCGGGCTTTGAGTCCGAAAAAGGAATGCTACTTGTTGACTTCGAGGAAGACGAGGTCAAGAGCCACCCAATGGACCCTGTGTTCTGTTTGGGAAAACTCGAAGTGCTCGACGATGAACATATTTTGAGCCGCCACCGGGCTAATCGCGAAGAGATCGAGAAGATGGCGAAAAAGGAACCCGTCGACTTGATTATAGATATCTTGTCAAGGAGTGAAGACGGCTGTTCGTCCACTCGTGAGATCGAAAGAATCTTAGGTTATTTGTTTGGATCCCCGAAGGCAAAGAAATGGTGGACGGCGACCAAAAAACTCTTGGTCAAAGATCCTCGTGTCGCAGTCCCGAACAAGAAGACCGAACCTTATGTTCTCCGCGACGAGCCAGTCAAACCGGAACAGGAAGTTTTGCAGGATTTCTTCGACGAGAAAAGATCGAAGGTCAAGATCGCCTTGGCGGAAAAGCTTTTCGATCTCGCAACCGAGAAAGAGGATCTGCAAGCGGATCTTCCTCAAGTCCTATCGGAACTCACTACTGCAATTATGGAAGCCCGTAATTTGAGTCAAGCAGACAGACTCTATGGGATATGGGTAAGGAACAATTTGGCCCGGGACGTTGAAGAAGATGTTGAGAAACTCGAACCCACTTCCGCTTCCATTTTGAAGGAATGCGAAGATGATTTGCCGGGTTTGGCCGATCTTATGCCGACCAAGTTTCACACTCGTTTCTTGGATTTGGTCGCTCGGGTTTACCCCGATGAGTGGAAGAAGATCATTGTCTCCCTACTTCAAAATACCGCCCTCAAGTTTTCCGGAGAGTGCGCCCATTTCCTCATT
>JAURNO010000492.1 GCA_030830145.1 Verrucomicrobiota bacterium | reverse complement strand
GTCGAATATTCGTGCGCTGCTTAGACGATAGCCCTGGGAGTCACATAACACCTTCGCGTCTCGAGCTAGAGTTGCAGGATGGCATGAAACGTAAACAATACGCCGCGGCGACATCAATTTCATCTCGGTCGGGAATGGAACGAACTTACAGGACGGAGTAATCGGGCACCTGTCAGATGAGTTTCCACTCGAAATCGGCCATTGCGTAACCGTTGGTCATGGAGCGGTCATCCATGCCTGCGTTATCGAGGATGAATGTCTGATCGGCATGAACTCTACCATTCTGGACGGAGCCCGCATTGGAAGGCAATCGATCGTGGCGGCTGGATCGGTTGTTCCTCAGGGCATGGAAGTGCCCGAAGGTTCACTGGTTGCCGGAATACCCGCAACCATTCGGAATCCACTTTCACCCGAAAGACGCCAAGGACTGCGCAAGTGGGCGGAAAAATACATCGAGGTGTCCAAGGCTCATCAGGGCCTCTTGCGGGCTACTTGATCAAATCTTTTGAGTTTTCCATCCCGTACTCTTCGTACAATTCTTCGACCAACGATTGCAAAGAGGGCACGGGGTGACTACCTGCAACTGACTCCGCACAACAGGACAGATAAGACCGCATAGAGCCTTCCTCCGCTTGTTTGCCATCTTCTTTCAGAAGCTCCTGCAACCGAGTTCGGGCATTCTTCCATTCCTTCTCGTCAAAGGAATGGGAAAGCATGACCTTGCCCCATTCCTCGGCCTCGTCTTCCCTGAATTCGGACAACCATCCCGTCATTCTTAAAGACATAGAGAAGTCCTCCCCAACGGGCAATTTCATTACTAATGAAAATTCAATAATTATTTCGCTTGGACAATGGCGTTGAATTTGCCAAAAAGGAGACGCATTTTCCAATCTTATCATGACCCATTTGCCCGACGGACCATCCAAGGATAATCCCTACGCATCTGAACTTCTCGTCAATCGCTTGATGACGGAAGGTTCGGACAAGGAGACTTGTCATTTCGAATTGTCGCTCAAGGCAAGCGGAATGGCATACGAACCAGGGGACTCCCTTGGCGTGCTGCCCGTCAATTGCCCCGAGGTCGTTTCCGACCTCTTGCAGGCAGTCGGTCTTTCGGGGGAAGAAAGCATTGTCATTGGAGAAGACACTCATGCCTTGCTGGAAGCCCTCTCCAACCGATTGGCTTGCACGGTCCTAAGCAAGATACAAATCAAGAAGTTTAACGAGATCGCTCAGTCCGAAAAACTTGAAGCCCTTCTCAAGCTCGAGAACAAGGAAAGCCTCATCGATTACATGTGGGGGCGTGAACTCATCGATCTTTTCCTTGAGTTCCCGCAAGACGGGATCGAGGCTCAGGCTTTGGTCAGCCTTCTCCGTGCCATGCCTCCACGGCTTTACTCGATTGCGTCCAGTTTGAAGGCACACCCCGATGAAGTCCACCTCACCGTTGCAGTGGTGCGCTACGAGGGGCACGGCCGCAAACGCAAAGGCGTTTGTTCCTCCTATTTGGCCGAGCGGGTGGGGGAGAGTATTCCCTGCTACCTTCACCCGAATAAGAATTTCAAACTTCCCGAAAACCCAGACACTCCGATTATCATGGTCGGCCCGGGTACCGGGATTGCTCCCTTTCGAGCCTTTGTCGAGGAAAGGCGTGCCACCGGGGCAACCGGCAAAAACTGGCTGTTCTTTGGGGACCGTTCCGCCTCCACCGACTACCTCTACGGCGAAGAGTGGGAAGCTTACCTCAAGGACGATACGATTCATGAGTTGGACCTTGCTTGGTCTCGCGACCAGGCAGAAAAAGTCTACGTCCAGCACAAGATGACCGAGCGCGGAAGCGAACTGTGGAAATGGTTGCAGGACGGAGCCGCCTTCTACGTCTGCGGGGACGCCTCCCGCATGGCCAAAGATGTCGACCAAGCCCTTCGTGACATTGCCTCGAAGGAAGGTGGAATGGCTGAAGACGAGGCTGCCGCCTGGGTCAAGGCCCTGCAAAAGGAAAAACGCTACCTTAAAGACGTCTACTGAATCGACCGGGTAATTAGGAATAAGCCAGGAAGAGGCTTGAACATAAAATGAGAATCTATTATCAATAAGGATATGATTCGTTTTACCTCTAACTTCTTGTGCATAACGACAGCGATCGGAATGGTCGCCGGAGCTTTTCTTTATGGAGATCCCGAAGGATTGAAACCAATGGAAGTTTCCGCTCTTCGATTAGAGGCTTCACCCGAGCAATTAACTTCTCGAGTTCAAGTCATCGATCAAAATGAGATTGAACGGTCTGGTGCTGCTGATTTAGTCGAATTATTACGGAGAGAAGTCAATCTTCAGGTGCGATCAACTTCCGGGAATACGGCAAGATCTAGCGTTTCCATGGGTGGTTTTGGGGAGAATGGAGGACTGCGTACCTTAGTTCTTTTAGACGGACATCGATTAAATGCAATCGATATGTCGGCAATCAATTGGTCTTCTATACCCCTTGCATTAGTGGAGTCCATCGAGGTGGTACGCGGTGGGCAGTCCGGAACCTTTGGCAACCATGCGGTTGGTGGAGTAATCAAAATCAATACTAAGTTACCAAAGCTTGAGCCTACTGGTACTTTGGAAACCAGTGCCGGAAGCTTCGATACTTTCAATGCAAGAGGTGCCTATTCTCAAAGGCTTGGGGGAATTGGCCTAACGTTTTTTGGGGAGCGGATTGAGTCGGATGGATACCGAGTTAATGGAGATCACAAGACAGACGCCGGTGGTTTTAGACTGGATTGGGGAAGCGAATCCGATTTCAGTGGTTACTTTTCCTGGAGTTTGTCGAATACTGCTTTTGGTTTTCCGGGAGCTTTGAATGCCATTGATTTGGCTGTTAACCGGAGGCAAACAACAGATCCCAATGATCGCGG
>JAURNO010000491.1 GCA_030830145.1 Verrucomicrobiota bacterium | reverse complement strand
ATTCCAAGCTGTTCATCACGGAGTGCGTATCCTCGAGACCGAATCCTGATAGCCTGACTTCCGGATTGGAGTCGGGAACGTCGTTTTGATCCTTGTCCGGGTAAAAGAGAAGATAAGGCGGATTGGCTACCCAAATGCCTCCATGCCCCGTTACCACCGAGGTCGAAACGTTCAGCCCGCCGATGACGTCCTTGCTTTGGTCGAAGAAGCCGTCCCCATCGATGTCCTCGTAGACCGTGATTTTGTCCGCTCCCTTCACCCCATGAGGCGGGGGCTTGGGTACGCTGTCGAATCGAGCCCGCAGGTGGTTGTCGTATTCCACGATCTTGAGCCCGGCCGGAAACTGGTACTGGAGGTACTGCGAAACCCAGAGCCGGCCCCGGCTGTCCCAACTCATGAAGAGGGGTTGCCGAACCTCGGGCTCGGATGCCATGAGGTCGATGGAGAACCCTTCGCGCATTTTGAATTCCCCGACCGCTTTCTTGGCCGGCGTGGGAGTTGTGTCATCGGCCAAAGTGCCTCGGCCTTGGAATGATCGGATGACTTTCGACACTTGTTCGCTCCCCGATTCCGGTGATCTTTCGTATGTGCGTGACGTTTGGCCGAATGTCTGATTGGGGCCAAAATGAAAGAGCACGATTGCCAGAATGACGCTGAGAGGTTTCACAATTGGAATAACTTGGATGGTTAAAACGTTTGTTCTTTGGCAATGAGAAAAGGAAACGGGCAACGATCTGAAGCCTGCCATACAACCACGCGAAAAACAAGTCCGGGGTAACGAGTTCGACGATCGCCAAGGGGATCGACTTGGTCGTAAAGTTTTACATGATTAGATCTTTTTACCGTTAAGAATTGATCTTTCTTGTTACATGCTGTTAGCAAAAGCGCATAACCTTGGAAAACGAAGATTCAGATCCGGAAGAAAGCTTAAAGCCTTCGGCAGAAAAAAGAAGGGAGGCGAGATCCTCTGTGCGCACAATGCTTCGGGAGAAGCGCCAGGAACTCAGGGGTTTGCGACTGGGAATGAAAGAGGGCAGGGATCTTTCCGCAGACATCGATACTTGTCAGGGTGAAATCGAGCTTCTGCAAAAGGAATTGCAATCCATCGACGAGGGGGGGCACACCACTTTTCTGGAGGCCAAAGACCTGATTGCTCCCAAGAAGGAAATCTCTGCCAAAAAGACCAAACTTCGGGAGGAAATGGACGGCCTGAAAAAGGAAATCGAACATTTGGAATTCAGGCTTTCCATGGCTAACTTGACCGACGAGCAGCGTTCCAAGTTAACCCTTTCGATCTCAAGCAAGAAAGAGACACAGAAAGAGTTGAAGGAGGAAATGGAAGCCCTTCTGAACTTTGATCACACGCGCTTTGTAGAAGCACGCGAACAAACAAAGAGAAGCATTGAAGTTGAGGAGGCACTGGAAAAATTAGATTTGCGCATGGAAGAACTCAATGACGAAATGTTCGAAGCTTTGGAGCAAGTCGATGAAGCCTTGATTGAAAAACTCATGTTGGAACTCAATTCCCTTAAAGGAAAGAAGCAGAAGCTTCTTGCTCCGGATGGGGATCCTCTTTTGGGAGATCCTGAAGAGTAATCGGCGGGTTATCGGTACTTGGAAAGAAACTTTTTCAAACCGTCCAAGTTGGCCCTTAAGGATTCCTCCGCATCGAGGTGGTTTTGATGATCGAGGATCCCGATCGGTCCATCATATCCGCTCTCGATCAGAATCTTGAGCATGCGCTCTTCATGTTCCCCTTTCCCGAGGGCGAGGATCTTCGGCTTGGCTCCCGTGTTCATGCCATTGAGGTTGAGGCAATGGAGGAAGGGCTTCATTAAGGCGAGGTCATCCTTCCATTCCTCGATCCGTCCGTGTCCGTGATGCCAGTTGTAGACGATCCCGACATTCCCGTGCCCATCAGCTCGCAGGGCCTTGCAGACGGCCACCAGGTTTTCCGGTTCGCCGCCCCAACCCCCATGGTTGTAGAGACCCGACTTGCATCCAATCTCGGCGGTCCGCTTGGCGAGGGGAATCATGGCCTCCATGGCGGTTTTGATCTTTTCTTCCTGGGTGCCTGACTTAGGGGAGCGCAGGGTTTTCCAAATTTGAGGGCGGATTTTGTGCTTTTGGAAGAGCTCGAAAGCTTTGTCATGAACATTCCAAAAAGCAAAGAACTCGATTCCGTGTTTCTTGTACTTAAGGATTTCCTCTTCGAACTCGGGAACGTGTTGGGCCCGCCAGTCGTAAGCCGACCGTTTCAGCCCGAGCCGAACCAGCATCTTGGCCCGTTCTTCCGGAGAGCGCTTGCTTGCGTCAAAGGGAACGATGCACCAGGGCACGAGGTTTTCCCTGAGCAGATTCTCGGCGGTTTCCCCTTTCTTGGCCTCTTCGCCCGACAACTGACAAAATGAAAGTAAGGCACAGGTAATCAGGAAACAGTGCCAGAAAATCCTCATAATGCGTGATTGGTAAAGTTTACAACCCCTTTATTGCCCTTACGGTCGACGCCTCATCACTTCTTTCGAAGGGACATCGCCCCGGCATGGGCGAGACGGACTTGGTACAGGGAGGTGCGGGCCGTGATGAAGAGGGTTTTGTAATCCTTGCCCCCGAAGCAGACGTTGGCCGGCTTTTCGGGCACCTCGATGGTCTCGAGTTTCTTGCCGTTGGCATCATAGACCTGGACCTGCCCATGGGTGAGGTAAAGGTTGCCCTTAATATCAACCGCCATCCCGTCGCTTCCCTCGTCGATGGTGAACAGTTTCTTCCCGAGTTTTCCCTTCTTGCTTACTGCATAGCAGGTTACGGTGTCGGGGTAGTCGTGATACTTGGGGTCTGGGTGGCGCTTGTGTCCGCCCGTGTCGGCGACGTAAAGTCGCGAGCCGTCGGGTGAGAAGACGATGCCGTTGGGCATGGCCAAGTTCTTGATCAGGACCTCGACCTTGCCCGTTTCGGGATCCAGTTTGTAGACCCAGTGGCCGGGGATTTCATGCGGTGCCCGCAAGCCCCATGGAGGATCCGTAAACCAGAGGGTTCCGTCCTTCCAAACCGCCACGTCGTTGGGCGAGTTGAAACGTTTGCCTTCGAACTTCTCGGTCAGGACCTTGGCCTTACCGTCCTTTCCGATGCGGATGATGTTCCGTGCCGCATGTTGACAAGAGATGATGCGACCCTCCAGATCAAGAATGTTTCCATTGGCCTGTTCACTTTTGCGGAATACGGACAACCCGTCCTTTTTGCTCCACTGCATGAGCTTGCTGTTGGGGATGTCCGAGAAGACAATCTTGCTTTCCCCGGGCAGCCAAACGGGTCCCTCCGTGAACTTCATGCCTCCGGCCAGTTTTTGTACCTTGGCCCCGGGTTCGACGAGGGAGGCGGCTTGGACGGAGAGCGCCAGGGCAGTGAGGGCCGTGGCGATTGATAGGATGACTTTTTTCATGTTCATGGTAGGCTAGGGGTTTGGCAAAAGAAGGGGTTCAGAAGAGAAAGTT
>JAURNO010000490.1 GCA_030830145.1 Verrucomicrobiota bacterium | reverse complement strand
GAAAAGTTCATCGGTTGTCCGTTCTCTTGACCCACGCTTTGGCTATCAGGAAAAAGCCCGGCGCAAGAGCTCGACGCTTTGAGGCACGCCTTTCTCGGCGGGGGCTTTGCCTTCGAACTCGATCGAGACGTATCCGTTGTAGCCGACTTTGGAAAGGATCTTGGCGATGCGCGGGTAGTCGAGGTCGAGGGTGTACCATTCGCCGCCTCCGAAGTAGGTCTTGGCTTGCACGAAGGTGGTGAAGGGCGCGATTTTCTCCAGCTTGTCGTAGGGGTCCTCCATGAAGTTTCCGGTGTCCATGAGGACGCCCAGCCAGGGAGAGTCGATCGCTTGGGCGATGCGCAACAGGCCTTCGGGGGTGCGGGTCAGTCCCCAGTGGTTTTCGAGGGCGAGGTGGACCCCGTGTTTCTCGGCTTCGGGCAGGCATTCTTCGATGGAGTCGATGCACCATTTGAAACCGTCGTCTTCGGTGTGGCCGGGCAGAATGGGTTCTTTGCCGCGCAGTTCCATCAGGTGGTTGAAATTGCGAGCGGTACCCCAGCGTCCCGAATTGAGCCGGATGGAGGGGATGCCCATTTCGTGAGCGAGCCGGATGCATTTTTTGGTGTGCTCGATATTTTTTTTGCGGGAGTCGGCATCGGGCGAAACGAAGTCCTGGTGAATGGAGAGGCAGATCAGGTCGACTCCGTTCAAGAAGGCGTGGCGCTTGAGTTTGCTCAAATAGGCGGGGTCCTCGCCGTCCATCTGACGGTGAAGGATATCGACCCCGGGAACACCGAGGGCGGAGGTTTTCTCGATCACTTGCTCGATGGTGACTTTGGGGGGGCGAAAGTGCCAGTAGGAGTAACTGGAGATCCCGAGCTTGACCGAGGATCCTTTCTTGGCAGAGGCCTTGGGTGCGGGCTTGGGCAGGGCCGGAGCGAAGGGAACGGAGAGACCGGAGGCGAGAAAAGCCTTGCGGGATATTTTCTTCATCGGTGATTCATAGCAAGAGGATGCCAGCATGCGCAACCCCTGCTTTGTCATGATCAGCCCTCCGATTACAAGGGAAATGAAGGATTCCTTTCTTTACTTTCGATCACGGTTCAGGTCTGATGCTCGCGAACCCAATAAAGATTGCGCAAATGATGAAAAGAAGAGAATTCATACAGTCCTCTGGGGGCACCTTGGCGGTGGCCGGGGTCCCCACCCTGCTGCGGGGCAAAAACCTCAACTCCGCAATTCAGTTGGCGGCAATCGGTACGGAGGCAAGAGGGTGGGCAGATTTGGAGGCCATGGCGAGCCACCCCAAGACCAAACCGGTCGCGTTTTGTGACGTCGACCTCAACCGGACCTCGAAGGCGAAAAAGCTCAACCCGAAAGCGCACGTCTACCAGGATTACCGGGAGATGCTGGAGAAGGAAGGGGACAAGATCGATGCGGTCACGATCGGCATACCCGATCACATGCATGCCATCGCGACCCTCGACGCCTTGCGGCGCAAAAAACACGTCTTTTGTCAGAAGCCCTTGACCCATACGGTCTGGGAAGCGAGGCAGGTCCGTTTACAGGCGGAAAAATCGGGCGTCATCACCCGCATGGGCAACCAGATCCATTCCCACGGGTTTTACCGCACGGCGGTGGGACTCGTACAATCGGGAGCGATTGGAAAAGTAAGGCGGGTCCATTCCTGGATCAATGCGACGGGGCATGGCAAATCCGGACAAATCGGACGCGTCGCTTCTTCCCCACCACCGGAGGGGTTGGCCTGGGATCTGTGGTTGGGGGTAGCACCCTTCCGGCCTTATGTGAAGGGAAAGGTTTACCATCCTTGGGGGTGGCGGGATTGGCAAGATTTTGGGAACGGGGCTCTGGGCGACTTTGGTTGCCACGTTTTGGATCCGGTTTTTTCGGCCCTTAAAATCGAGCAAGCCCCGACCCAAATCAAGTGCTCGATGCACACCGGCATGAACGACGAGGTCTGGCCGGCTCAGAGCACGGTGGAATATGATTTCCCGGCGACGTCCTTTTCTCAAAAGTCACTCCCGATTACCTGGAACGACGGAGGGAGGAAACCGCGGGACCTCGGTCCGCATTTCAACCGGAGACACGCCCTGCCGGCTGGAGGTTCGATTTTCATCGGGGAAACGGGTTCGCTGGTGCTCCCACACGTCGGCTCACCCAAACTGTATCCGGAAGAAAAATTCAAGGGATTGGCCTACGAGCGGATGGTCAACTTGAACCATTTTCACGGTTGGCTGGACGGGATCGTCGAAAACAGGCAACCAAGCGACGGCTTTTCCTACGCCGGACCCTTGACCGAAACCGTCCTTTTGGGAACGGCGGCCATGCGTTCGCTCGGGGAACACCTAAGCTGGGATGCGAAAACGATGAAACTAACCTCCTCGGCGGGCGACCGCTCGGACCTCCTGACCAAAGAATATCGCAAGGGCTGGGAGATCAAGCCCGTCTAGGCCTCGGCTTTGCGCTCTCGGAGCTTGCGGAAGTATTTCCGGGCCGCCCAGTTCACGCGGGGAGCGAGCAGGATGGTGGAGAGGATGGTGGGGATGGCCATCAAACCAAAGGCGATGTCCAGGAAGTTGATCACATCGCTCATTTTAACCACCGCCGAGACCACGATCATGAGAAGGTAAAAACCGAGCACCGGCAAGCGGGCCCCTTGGCCGAAAAGAAAGCATCCGCACTTCACGACATAATAGGAAAAACCGAGCATGGATGAAAAGGAGAGGCAAAGTACGCCGGCCAAGAGAAGGTAAGGGCCGAACCCGGGCAGGGCCGTCTCGAAGGCTTGAGTGGTGAGAAGAACGCCGTCCCCTTCACCCGAATCCCACACTCCCGTGACCAGAAGAACGAGGCCAGTCAGGGTGCACATGAAGAGGG
>JAURNO010000489.1 GCA_030830145.1 Verrucomicrobiota bacterium | reverse complement strand
CTGGCGGACGCCTGTCGCCAAGCAATTGGCGAGGATTTCGTCTGCACGGGAGACCGGACCTTGGCCGAGGTTATTTTCAGGGAATTGCGCTCCCTTAACAAAACTTTGGCCGTAGCCGAATCCTGCACCGGTGGCTTGCTATCGTCCTCCTTCACCGAAATCGCAGGGATCTCCAAGGTTTTTCATGGTGGAGCGGTTTGCTACCACAACGACGCAAAAGTTCAAATGGTGGCGGTGCCCGAAAGCATGCTCAAACAACATGGAGCCGTCAGCGAAGAAGTCGCCATCGCCATGGCAACTGGAGCCTGTGAAAAGTTCGGAGCTGATTATGGTCTGAGCGTAACTGGATTCGCCGGTCCGACGGGGGGGACTCAAGTTCTTCCAGTCGGCTCGATTTACCTCGGGTATTCCTCCCCTGTCGGCGTATGGGCGAAAAAAATACATTTACGCGGAGATCGGGCGTCCAACCGCAGACGGGCCGCTACCTCCGCCCTCGATTGGATGAGAAGAAAACTGAGGAAATACAAACTCGAGGAAGTGTTCGCCGCCTCCGAAACCGGCGAATTAAACGTTTAGTCCTGCCTTTTTAGCGGTCCATGTCCACCGATTCATTTCACGTCGTTCTAGGCGACGATGATTACCTCGTTCGCCAACGAGCGAAGGAAATTTACGACGAGCACTGCGAGTCCTTCCCGGACGACCTGTCCCGCGAAATCATCGATGGGCGCGCCGACCGAGTCGAAGATGTCGAACGAATTCTCAATGAAGCCCGTTCCGCCTGCCAGACTCTTTCGCTCTTTGGCGGTGGCAAACTAGTCTGGATCAACGAAGCCAATTTCCTCAATCAAACCAAAACGGGAGCTGCTCAAGGATCCAAGGAAGCCCTCGAGTCCGCCAAACCTTTTCTCGAGAACCTTGGTGAATCGAAATTGATTCTTTCGGCCTGCCCGGTTCACCGCAGTCACGCATTCATCAAGTGGTTGAAGGCAAAATCCACTCTCGAGGATGTAGCAAAGCAAGAAAAGGAAGATGTTTCTTTTCGGCGTCTCGCTCAAGAAACGGCTCAGGCATGTGGAGTTGATTTCGCATCCGGGGCGGTGGAATTTCTTGCCGGTAAAATCGGAGGTCACTCCCGATTGGGCGTCGAGGAAACCCGTAAACTAGCCGCATACCTGGGCAAAGAAGGTGGATTCATCACTGAAGAGTTGATCACCGATTTGGTTCCCGATTTCGGCGAAGGTGATTTTTTCGAAGCTTCGGAAGCCTTCTTTTCCAACGATCTCAAATGGGCCCTCGATGCCATTGAACGGCATTTTTTTCATGCCAAAGACGCCCGTCCGCTTCTCGCAACCCTGCAAAACCGGAACCGCCTCCTGATCCAATTGCGAGTCTTGGCTGACGGAGGGGAACTCGACCCGAACCAAAGATTAAGCAAGGACAAACTGGAGCAATTGGGTCGCAAACACGCTCATCATTTTTCCGATTCGGGTGATAAATCCACCTTGAACCTCTTCACTCAGAACCCATGGTTTTTGGGGCGATTGATGCCCATAGTCAAAAGATTCAGCACCCGTGCCCTCATCGACCTGCAAGCCGCATTGCTCGAAGCCTTCCAACAATTGCTCGCACAGCCCCGCGAACAACAAGCCGCAATATTCAAAGATCTTGCCATCCGCACACTCTCCTCGAAGTAGACTAGATTCTTTTGTTCTCATTTTCGAGCTGTTTTCCCAATAAGTAGCTCCGTTTCGGCCAAATCAGCTTAAAAATGAACCGAAAACCAAGATCTTTTGCCTTGCCTCCCGCCTTTTCGTCTAAGATTAGATTGTTATGAAATCTATTTTCCTTCTTCCCATTGCCCTCGCAACATCTCTCCTCGCCGAGGATTCCGTGTCCAACGCCGAACTTTCCCGCAAGCTCGACCTCATTTTGGGAAAAGTCAGTGGACTCGAAACCCGCGTCGCAGAATTGGAAAAAGCCAACTCGGAAGTAAAAAAGGAGATGCAAGCCGTGCAAAAAACGGCGGACGAAGCCAAAACCGCCTCCCAATCCATTGCATTGCCTGAGGGCGACGAGGCCAAAAAGTCTTTCATGTCCAAACTGAGACTCCAATTAAAAAGTGAGGAAGCCAAGGCAGCCGGGCCGTGGACCAAGGAAGAAACTTGGACTGGGATGCGCAGGAATTTGACTGGCTTTAAGGTGCGTAAACTTTTGGGAAACCCCAACAAAATCAAGAAATCGCTCAACCCGCGCATCGACCAAATCTACCACTACGAAGGAGACTTGAATGCGGACGGAACCAATGAGGTTGGAGAAGTGAGCTTGTTCAGGGACCGAGTGGTTTCCTTCTCCTCCCCTTTCTGAGCCACTGTTTAAAAGGATTTCGGGCACCATTCAGCACCTAAAAGTCCGTGTGCATAAATTTTGTCCACTGGGCAATAACCGGTTGACTTTTTCATCCAAACAAGTAGACTGACTCATGATTTATTCGATTAATCTTATGGATAAGTCATAGGTTAACCTAAACAAACAAACAAACAAACAAACAAACTAGATTATGAAAAACAAAATAATGGCTATGCTTGTTGCTTTCGGTATGGTGGGATCCGTTTCCGCCGTCGAAATCAACGAAAATCTGTCCATCAATGGATTTATTGATGGTTCTATAACCAAAGTTGACAATCAAGTTGCACCTGGTGCTGCTTCAACCGATACGGCTGACTGGGGACTCGACGAAATCGAAGTTAACTTCCTTTTCAATGTTGGTTCCGTTTCCGGTACTGTTGCTTTGGACTCCCAAAACATTGGTTCGGGTAACGACGACATCGTAATCGAGCAAGCTCACTTCACCTACACACTCGAGAACGGTGTTTCCTTGACCTTCGGTCGCTACGGTTCCGCACTAGGTCTTGAGCGTGAAGATCCAGCAGGTCTTTACACCTACTCACGTGCTTACGGCGGATCTGCTTTCGATATCGGCAACATTGACCAAAACGGTAATGCCCGCGAAGGTTTGAACATCTCCTATGCTGCTGAAGCATGGTCCCTAGGTGTTTCCATCGACAACCCAGGTGGTACAATCCGTAACGGTGCTGGCAACAAAAACGACTTGGATTTCGAAGTCGCTCTTTCTTACACCGGCATCGAGAACCTGACCCTCAACATTGGTCACAGAGCCGACAACGCTGTTCTTACAGCCGACGATGTAGATGTCACTAACATCAACGCTACCTACCAAGTAGGCAAAGCATTGCTTGGTGCTGAGTGGTCACAAATCGACACCACATCCGCTGACTTTGACGCTCACATGCTCCTCGTTGACTACGATGTTTCCGATAAACTCGGAGTCGCTGTTCGTTACAGCAGCTACGAAGCTGGTGTTGGAGTTGATGTAGACCAAATCACGATTGCTCCTAACTATGCAATCACCGAGTCTTTGGGTGCTATCCTTGAGTACAGCGACATCAGCCATGATGCCGCTAACTCGGATTCCGACACCATCGCTCTTGAGCTTACTTACACTTTCTAAGTGTAGAGCTTAACAGAGATTGACTTTAAGGGTCGCTCGTTCATTCGAGCGGCCCTTTTTTTGACTTTTATTTTATGATCAACTTAAACGAGGGCTTTACCCCGGAAGAAGAACTTCCAACTTTCAAACCTGGACAAGTCGTGTATCATGTTAACTATGGGTACCGGGGACTCGTAGTTGACTCGGATCCATCCTGTAAAGCCCCCGACGCCTGGTACCAATCGAACCAAACGCAACCCGACCGGCATCAACCTTGGTATCATGTGTTGGTCGACGGTTCCCATGAGACCACCTACGTCGCTCAGTCGAACCTGAAACTTGACCTATCAGGAGCTCCGGTGGTACACCCCATGCTCAACCTCTTTTTTTACGGCATCGACGAAGAGGAAAACAAATACCTGCGTAACAATGTTCCGTGGGACCCGGGTCAACCTCCCGACGCACCTCCTCCTCTTCCACCCGAGGGCTCTCCGTCCTCCCCGCCTCCGGATTCTCCGGATGTCAATTAATCGGCTTTTAGTTGGTTTGAGCCAAAGTACAAAGCTCTTCATAGAGCTTTCGTAATTCCTTCATCTGCTGCCCTTTGCTTTCTCCTCGCCTCAAAGGTTCACCCCAAATGCTTTCCACTTCCACGGATCTGCCAGCCAGGAAATCAATCAGGCTGGACGGCTTGTAGGGTCCCATGGGTTCGGTCAAATCGAATTGCCTCCTCAAAAACGAATCTTCGATTGTAATTCCATGCCCCAAGGCGGCACCCTGAATTTCATCCATCAGACGGCGGGCTCGCGAACGGTGCTCTGCATCCTTTAAAATCAAATCGGTCGTGATACCCCCGCAAGCAATGGCCAAACCATTAAAAGGTATGTTCCAACACAATTTACGCCAGAGCACCTCATCGAGGGATTCGGCTTTTTTAATCAGGACTCCCGCTTTCTCGAAGGCGGACATCATCTCTTCGGCAGATTCTTGCAAAACCGATCCATATTGCCCGAACTGTACGTACCCGGGAAGAAGGCTTTCGATACGATTGGGTTTGGTTCGGTTGATACAGGTAAAGCACAGTCCGGCCAAAATGGTACGGTTGGCCCCAAAAGCCTTGGCCAGGTTCTCGACATTCCCCATGCCGTTTTGCAAGGTGAGCAATTTTGTGCCTGGCCCGACCATCGGCTTGAGAATCTCCTCCAATTGATCGTTGGCGGTCGATTTGCTCGCAACGATGACCCAATCGCATTCACCTATTTCATTGTTATCCTCAAAAGCATGCAAGGGTTCTACCCTTTCCTCCCGACAATCTTCGGAATGATGAACGATCCACAACCCTTTTCGGCAAACATCCTCATAGGAACTACGGAAAAGAAATTTCAAGTTCACGCCCGAATTGGCAAGCATTCCACCGTAGAAGCCTCCCACGGCTCCCGGCCCGACCAAGGCGACCTTCCCTAGCCCTTTCCCCATGGCGCTTATCTTTTTACGGAGCGAACCACGGTGTTTTCAGGAGTTTCCCCCAAGTCCGGGTAATCCAAGGTGTAATGAAGGCCTCGACTCTCTTTGCGGCGCAAAGCTGACCGAATGATCAAATCGGCAACGCAAACCAGGTTGCGTACTTCCAGCAAGGAAAGATCAACCCTCGCATTCCAGTAGTACTCGTTGATTTCGCGGCCCAAATTCTTGATTCTCGATTGAGCTCGCTCCAACCTTCTCGTCGAGCGAACGATTCCCACATAGTCCCACATCGTTCTTTTGAGCTCGTCCAAATTATGAGAGAGAACTACCCGTTCATCGGAGGCCGGAACATCTCCGTCCACCCATTCGGGGAGTTGGATCCGTTCCTTCTTGCGGTTGTCCAAAAACTCGCAAACCGCTTCGGCTCCCCGATGAGCCATGACCACGGCTTCCAAAAGGGAATTGCTCGCAAGACGGTTTGCCCCATGCAAACCCGTGCAGGCGACTTCCCCGCAGGCATAAAGTCCGTCCAACTGGGTGGAACAGTTCAACTTGGTTGGAATGCCTCCACAGGTGTAATGGGCAGCGGGGACCACGGGAATGGCCGTTTCCACGGGATTGACCCCCCGTTTCAGGCAATTCTCGTAAACGTTTGGAAAACGTTTGGGGAAATCGACTTTCATGTTGGGGGTGTCAAGCCGCACGAAGGGAGAACCCGAACGCTTCATTTCACGGTCAATGGCCCGGGCCACAACGTCGCGCGGTGCCAAGTCGGCAAGTGGATGATACTTTTTGAGAAAGGGACGGCCTTTCGAATCAATCAATTTAGCCCCTTCCCCCCGAACCGCTTCCGTAATGAGAAAGCGGTCACCATCCAAGGAATGAAAGGCAGTCGGATGGAACTGTATGAACTCAAGGTTCATGACGGGCAAACCGGAACGCGAAGCCATCGCGATTCCATCTCCGGTGGCAATGGATGGATTGGTCGTGTAAAGGTAGGTTTGCCCTGCCCCTCCGGTAGCCAGCAGAATGGCTGGAGCGGAGACGGTCACAACCCGTTCGTTGTTGGCATCGTAAAGATAAAGCCCCAGCACGTGATCCTCTTCCCCTTTGATCCGAACACCGAGTTTTCTCGCCTTGCTTGCGGTAATCAGGTCGATGGCGAAAAAATGTTCGAATAAATCAACACCCTCTTTGGCTATGCTGGCCAGGAGGGCGTCTTCAATCGCCTTACCGGTCAAGTCCTTGACGTGAAGAACACGGCGCTCGCTGTGCCCGCCTTCCTTGCCGAGGGAAAGGCTTCCGTCTTCCAAACTGGAGAAGGCCACGCCCAAATCGATCAAATCCTTGATCCGGTCCGGGCCGTCCCGCAAGATTTCCTCAACGACTTTGGGGTCACACAGTCCATCTCCGGCTTCAAGAGTATCTTTCACGTGCTTGTCCAAATCATCACCGGCCGAAGTGACAGCGGCAATGCCTCCCTGAGCATAATTGGTGTTCGATTCCGCTTTGTCCTTTTTGG
>JAURNO010000488.1 GCA_030830145.1 Verrucomicrobiota bacterium | reverse complement strand
CCGGACATTCAGATCGTCACAAGAGCTTTTGTCCAACGAAACGTGGAACCTCTTCACCGGGCAGGTGCGGATTTCGTCATTTCCCAAGATCACATGGGTGCGACTTCAATCTTCAACCTATTGAGGAGGGCGAAGATTCTCATGGTTACCGAGGGTTTGGATGTATTTAGTCAGGCAACCCCTTCCAGTCTTATCAACGTCAAGCTCAAGGATTCGAAGATTCGTGAAAAGACCGGTTGCAGCATCGTTGCAATTCGAGGAGAAGCGGGAACGGTGATCACTCCTTCCCCCGAAGATCAATTCTGTAAAGATGGTGAAATCATTCTGATTGGAGACGAGGCTGCCGAGAAGGCCTTTGAGGAGAGGTTTTGCTAAGCCTGAGTTATCGCTCCTTTACTTCCGTTCTTATGGCAAAACAACCTCTTTTTCCTTGTCGTCTAGTGACTCTTTCTCTTTAGAAGTCCTTCTTCTTTTCCTTTCTCGCTTGTGGTTTATGAATGTTTGGTGTCCACGCGAGCGGGGTCTTGTGCCAATGCTCCTCCTTACAAATGCAAATGCCACGCAATGAAATGATCTTTCTTGTATTGCTCTCCTGCTTTTTCGGAGGTGTCGAAAGATGATTTTTACTTTTTTTCGTATTTGGACATTTCCCGCCTTGGTTTGTGTTTTGCTTGGTGGTTGCACCTCCAGGCAAGTGGCAACGCTCCCTCAGGTGAATGATTTCTCCCGGTATTCGGAGAACTATTATTCGGGCACAGCCAACCTTTGGGCAGCGTCTTTGGAGGAAGTCCATAGGAGTGGAAAGCCTCAGACCCTTCTTTTGGACCATGGTGAAGACGCTTTGGTTCTTCGAGTTAACCTCATACGTTCTGCTCGGGAAAGCGTTCGGATTCAAACTTTCGCCTGGGATTTCGACGAAGTCGGCAAAACAATGATATGGGAACTTGTCCGGGCTCATCTTGACCGGGGCATCAAGGTCGAGATATTGGTAGACCATATGTTCAGCGAGCATGACCCGGAGTTGATCGCTTATCTTGCCTCACTCGGCCCAGACTTTCAGCTGAAGTATTTCAATCCCAGCGCCAATCGCCTCTCTCCTTCTCTTTTGGAGAAACTTGCCAACGCTACGGTTGATTTTCATCGACATAACGCACGAATGCACAACAAGTTGTTCGTCGTTGACGAGCGACTTGCGATTACCGGCGGCAGAAACATTTCAAACGAGTATTATGATCAGTCGATCGGCAGGAACTACAAGGACCGGGATGTTTTAGTCCTGCTCGCCGAGGCCGATGACCTAACGAAGTGCTTGGATCTGTATTGGAATGACGATCATGCGGTATCTTCGAGCGAAATGCTCGAAGTTTCCGAGTTTTTGGCAAGTCGATCTTCCGTTCCCGATTTAAACCGAAGCCACTTTTGTTCTTTCGCGCTTTTGGCAGGGGTGGAAACTCGAGCGAGCGATCAAGATTGGATTCGAAGAAAGTTTACCGATCAATTGAGGGAGACGGAAGGCGTATCATGGGTTTACGACTCCCCCGGTAAGGTTTCACGTGCTCCAGTGCTAGCTTCTACGGTTTCTCGGGCTTTGACGAAGGCAATCGCAACCGCGCGGGCGGAAGTTTTGATACAATCTCCCTACTTTGTCTTGAGCCAGGACGCACAAAGTCTTTTTGGCGATCTCAAGGCTGCTTACCCTGAAATCAAAATGATTGTTTCGACGAATAGTTTGGCCGCCACTGATAATTGGCCAACTTATGCCGCTCACTATGGAGAAAAAAGAATATATCTTGAGGATTTGAACTTAGAGATGTGGGAGTTTAAGCCGATACCAAATGGAATCGAATCAATGATGAGTTACCGGAAGTTGCTTCGCCGCCTCCCCTTGCCCAGCGAAGTTTCTCGGCACGGGGAAATCAAGTTCAAGATCGATCGAACCCTTCCCTCGGTCGGAGACGTTGCCCGCGACCCGAGACCTCCGCAAAAGGGCGGAGCGGAGAGGCTTAATCCTCATTTGGAAGTTCCGCCCTATCTCTCCATGCACGCAAAGTCTTTGGTTGTAGATGCTGGGTTGTCCTATGTCGGTTCCTACAACTTGGACCCCCGGTCGGATTCCTACAATACCGAGGTCGGTCTCTTGGTCTTGGATAATGACTTTGCCTCTCGTCTTAGAAGGAGTATTCTCAAGGATGCCTCTCCTTCCAATAGCTATTTGATCGGCTCGAAGAAGAAAAAGCCCGTGATCAGCGCCGTCAACTGGGTTTTTAATGTTTTGTCGGAGAAACTTCCGTTTCTTGACCCTTGGCCCATTCGTCCCCATACTTCATACCGATTGAGGAAAGGAATGGAACCTGTGCCTGAAGGTGATTCGAACTTTTTCAAACATTGGGAAGACGTGGGCAACTTCCCCGGACTTAGTTTGTGGGCAAAAAAGCAAATTTCGGCCCGTCTATTCAAGACAACCGGAATGATACTCAAACCCCTTCTATAGTTTTTTACTTCCAAGTTGACTAAAGAATAATTCCTTCTAACTTTGAAATTATATGAAATTATTTTTAGCTGCTTTCTCTCTCCTTTTCGTTACATCTCTTTCGGTGGATGCCAAATCCAGGTTGGGAGAATATTATCTTGGTTTCGGTTACTCCATTATCGACGGAGGCAAAAAAGCCGACCTTGATGGTGACGCTTTCCAGTTATCGGCCAACAGTCTTGCCAGCGATTCCACCGATTTTATTCTGAATTTCAGCTATGGGAGAGCCGATAGTACTTTGAGCGACGGCAATGGCACGACCACCGTATCAGACGGTACGACTTTCAATATCGGCTTGGACTATGTCTATCACTACGATGAAAACGTATTTCAAAATGGTATGTTCAGGCCCTATGCTGGGTTGGGCATAAGCTATCTCGGTGACGATTTGGGAGTGACTCTTGGAGACGACGGGTTTACTTGGAGCTTTTTGGCCGGCACCGAAATTCTCTTTACCGACAACTTTTCCTTTATGCTTGGAGGAAGATTCATGGGTTTGTGGTCAGACTTTGGTGATAACGACTTCAGCTTGAATACGGGCTTGAGTTATTGGATCAACGACGTTCATGGGATTTCCCTCGAATACAACCGGGCCTTTGATAAGGAAGTCGACTTCATTACCCTGAAGTACCTCTATTCCTGGCAGTAATTTGCGTTGGCCGAGTCGGGTTTTTGATTGAATAACAAAGAACCTTATTTCGAGGACATCCCTGACCGCAGGGACACCAACAGTCTGAAATGGGGTAAGTAT
>JAURNO010000487.1 GCA_030830145.1 Verrucomicrobiota bacterium | reverse complement strand
TTTCGGTAACACTTTGATCAATATCCCCACCCTTCTGACTCACTTCATTAACCAGAGAAAGCAAGCCTCTCTCATTCTCCATGTTACAAAACTTATGTAAACCAGGTCTGCGCAAATCAAAATCGATCAAGATCGTCTTTCTTCCATGATTAGCGCAACTATGAGCCAGATTCGCCGAAATCAAGCTTTTCCCTTCGCTTGGTATAGCGGAGGTAACCAAAATAAGTTTGGGGTAGTCTGACAGCGAATTCATTTGAATCCTACTGTACATACTTCGGAATGATTCGGTCAGTCCATCATCCAAATCGTTACCTACGATTAACGGTCTCTCTCTCTCTTCAATTTCGGAAATCTTGGGAATGCCACCGATTAGATCATTTCCAATAAAAACTTCGACGTCCCAAGGGGATTTGACCCGGTTGTCAATGAATTCCAAGCAAATTGGAATCAATATGAAAAGCACTGAGAATATCATGATTCCCTGCTCCTTGATCTTTTGCTTATCCGGCGAATAAGGACCTCCTGGTTCGTTTGCGAAGGACTCCATGCGGAGAGGTTCATCTTGCTCTGAAGGCAACGCCTGTTCTATCTTAACTTCATTGAGTCTGCTGTGGATCCCATCCGTACTTCTTTGAACCACCGCAAGTTCCCTGGTGAAATTCTTAAGCCTATCTTCAATTTCACTCAGTTTTTCAGACTCTAATTGAACCTTAGCCATTTCATCCCCAAATTCTTTTTCTTGGGCACTTAATTGAATGTGTTTATCCCTCAAGTCTTCGATCGAGGAGGTAACTTCATCCTTTAGGGCATTCTTGACTTGCAGGACATTCCTCGCGTTCTCAAGCATCTTGGGATGTTTTTCCAGGTAACCCGAGCCAGTCTCTTCATAATCCCTTCGGGTCTTTTCAAGGTTATACAGGGTCTGCCTGAGAGAAGGGATATTGCCATATTCTTCTATCGCATCAATTTCGAAAAATTCCTTGATGACCGCAATGTCATCATTGACGTCCTTTGATGAAACGGAGTCGGACCCCGAACCAATCCTCGTCTTGATCGCCAATATTTGACGGAGCAAAGAATTAATTCTGATCTGCTCGAGCCTGGATTTTGTAACCTCTTCTGAATACTGACTCTTTCTTGTACCCGTATCTCTCTTCTCATCCTCTAAAAAAGGCAACTGGTTCACCTTTTTGAATTCTGACATGTCATTAGCTATCTTCTTTTCCTTTAAGAGGCTGTTCTCCAATAGGTCCTCCAAAGTTTTCTTAACGAACTCAACCTTCTCACTTTTGCTACTTTTATGTAATTTTTCGTATTCCTTTTGCACGAGATCGGCTACGATCATGGCCCCTTTTGCACTTCTGGAATCAGAAGTGATAATAAAACGAGGACGACTTTTGGTACCAGATTGATCAACTCGGTATGAAACCGTTGAAGCCAAATCAACTATTACGCCGTCTTTTAAGTAAGGGGCTAAGAGGACGGATTTGTACTCTGGAGATTCTCTCAGTCGCAAAATAACATTAGTTCTTAGTTGTTGGCTATTTAGACCCTCCGTGTGCTTGGCAATCAATCCTTCCACATGTTGATCTCTATCAACGCTTCGTAAATTCAGAATGGCGGGAGGGGGTATCAAACTAAACGAGGAAGATGATCTGTAGTACTCATGAACCTGTTGCTTGACAAAAACAAAGCCTAAGGCAAAAGGAAGGGACAAAGCCAAGGAAAGAAGCCACCGATCCCTTATGATTAGCAGGAAGTCAGATACTCCCTTGATCTTTGGTTTGCCCTTCGGTTGCGGGGGCGTGGAAAAATTATCGAAATCTTCTTCCATTATATCAAACGCTCGGGAACCTGAATTCGATCCCCTGGGTATATCCAAAATCGTTTTGCCGAACCAGATGAAAGAGTTCCCTTGCTTAGTGCCTCCACATCGACTTCATAGGTCTTCGTATCAGTGGCATCTCCACTTTTGTTGTAATAGGTACGAGTAACGTAAACTTTGTTTTTACGGGCAATATCAGTGAAACCACCGCTCCGTGCGATTACTTCGACGATACTCATTCCCTCAACCTCGGGAGGAAGGACGTAGGGGCCCTTTTTGTTAACAGCACCGGACAGAAAAACCATCTGTTCAGTGTATTTGGTAACTAAAACCGTTACGGAAGGCCGGCGGTATATGAGTTGAAGTTGATATTGTCTCGATATTTCCTTTGCCGCCTGATCAACGTTCAGTCCTGCCAATTTAACATCCTTGATATAAGCGGGACGAACACTACCGTAACCATTCAAAACAGTATCGACAGTTGCTTCGGGTTCACCCGAAACGAGGATACGGATTCTGTCTCCAGTCCTAAGTTTGTAACCAGTAGGATCTTTAATCGTGGAAGGATCCAAGGTGTTCTTTTGTTGAGCCCAAAGGCCCTGAGACACGCTAGTAAGTATAAGAAAAGCAATAACAAGGAGAAATAATGAGGGAGTTCGCTCCATGATCAGAACCGTCCGGTTATTTGAGCACTCAGCAAATGCCTACTAAAAGAATCAATATCACGCTTGGAATAGGAATAATCATACCCACCGGATGTAGTGAAATGTTGGCTCAGCACCTTATTAAGTCTAAAGCCCATACCAACTTGGTCGAGCGAAGACGAATCCCTTGAGGGAATGGAAGGTATGTTCGCATAGGTATAATCGATGATGCCGTAACTAAGATAGGCAGTGCCAGAAAGATCTTGGGTAAAACGATGCGTGACCCCGAACCTGGACATTGTACTGAACATTGAAAAACCCTGAGCAGATGGGGAAAAGGATCTGTCGACGTCGAGATTCAAGGTCGTCTTTTCATTAAGGCCCCAGTTCAAGGCTAAACCTAAAGTCAGGTTGTCTTGATTCGGACTAGTCGGGTTATCAAAATCGACGACAGTATAACCAATCTGCGCATTTCCTGATAACTTGGGAGTCAGATCACCGTTTGCACCGAATGAAATTGAATTTGAAACACTGTCGGTTAAAGAAGGACCGGTTACCCCCCTGCCCTTCGTTTTGCTGTAACCATACTGTGTGAAAAAGTCCAATTTCTCGGAATAGATATAAAAAGCACTCAAATGAAGAGGTAGAGTGGAAAGGTCTTGGTAGGGTCTCTCTGAGACAGAACCCGTCTGATATTTTCTCAATGAATAATTGGTTCCACCTCCCACGCCGAACTTCGGACTGTGGTTGTACCTGACGTTTAATCCGAGCGTGAAATAAGAGTAAGAAACCAAATCTTGTTCCAACACACTCGTTCCGATATGTTGCCCTAGGTCAAATGTTGACGAGAAGCGAATTTTCGCATTATTGGAAACCCTTTTCTTAAGAGATTCATCAAAATCGACCGACAAGGTTGTAATGGGGATAATATAGCTTTTGTCGTCGTTCTTCATAAATTGCGTTATTTGAACGCCCGTGGAACCTGTAATGGAGAACCACCTAAGTTGCTTTGAAAGGTGGAGAGCGGGGGAAAAACTTATGATAAAATCGTCTTCGCTCTGAATTTCCTGGGATGCAATCAGAGAAGATGAAGAATTTTGAGATGCCTGATAAGCAGTGGATGAAATTCCGAATACCCGTGAGTCATAAGTTCCAGACAGTGAAGCTGAAACATCGAACTTACCAATTGCCGTTTCCTTGAGGGCGAACGAGAATTGAGGCAACAAAAAGGAGCAACAATAAAAACAAAGTAAACTAATTCTACTCATCGTTGGATTTAAGGGGCAAACATTGGGTATTGTCTTTTGAAGGACATTTTAATTAGACCATTCGCGTCTGTGTGTGTCAACAACTACGTAATACCCTTAAACTCAGGCATGGGATCATATAATAATGAATAAAACGGCTAAACTCCTATTGACCCTGCTCGTTTTCACATCTTGGGCTAAAGCGGGTTTAGGATTTCAATGGAATCCATGGTTGGTTAACCTGGCCGTAGCAATAGCAGCAGTATCCTTATTTGCCTCTCACCCAAATAAATGGAAAGATTTTTCTGTAACATTTGCACCCGTACTTTTGATTGGCTTTATAATTTTTGTTTCGTTCCTTAATCCGAGATTCAAGACGTTGGGCATAAAAGAGTGGAGCGAATTGAACGCAGAGCAATACTTATCCGAAGAACCTGACCTGGAAAAAATTCTTATCATAACCAAAGGCTTCCGAAATATTCAGGCAGTTAGCGAAAAAGATCCTCAATTGGCCCTCACCTTGTTTTTTGATCTCAAGAACAGATACGCCGATCAATTCAAGAAAACCAATTCACCGTGCTCAAATTTACTTGATGCATATGAAGAGAAAATTACTTGCAAGCACATTGAAGCATTGCCCTCCGTACCTTTGCGAAATTCCACATCGATTCATGGTGCTATTCATTTTCTTTTTCAAATAACTTTCGGAATCGTCACCTTTTTTGCCCTTCGCACAAGAAACGAAATTCGTAATTTTGTATTTGGAATCGCAATTAGCGGCGGACTTTTGGCACTAATCGGGATATTTCAAAAGGTTCATTATGTTCCCGGCGACGAAGTAAAGGAAATCTTCGGCATTTGGAATGCCCCCGAGCCAAGATACTTTTATTCTAGTTTTACTTACAAGAATCATTGGTGTGCCTTTTCTCTTCTTTCTTTATTCCCTGTTATTGCACTACTTTATTATGAATTCAAAAACACGGATAAAAAGTTAATCCATAGTAAGAGTGTATTTTTTCTTGTTGCTGTTGTTATATGTTTGCTAATCAGCATTCCACATTCTGGCTCGAGATCCGGTGTTGTCATTCTTCTCTTAACCATGGTGTTTTTTGCATACAGTTTTCTTTTGAGATCAAAAATCTTCGTAAGAAAATTTAGGTGGCCCATCTTGTCTTCCTTCTTGGCCTTAATTCTTTCAGTTCTCGCCTTTTCTTTTTATCTGAACCGGGATACATCCAAAGAAATGCTAAGTAACACTAAAACCCAGTGGAGTGGTACGGCGAACAATCAATTACCATTGCGTTTTTTACTGTGGAATGACCTTTTCAACCAAATTAGCCACAAAACCCTATGGGGTTATGGACATAATTCTTATCCATCCATCAATCCGATCCATCAATCCAAAGAGGTTCGAGACAGAAGGTCGATTGGCTTGGAAAATGCCCACACTCAGTATACTCCTTTAGTTGGACGTGGTCACAGCGATTTTTTGGAATTCATATCGGAAATCGGAATCCCTCTCTTCATGCTACTCTTCGCTTATCCGATCATCGCCATTGCTGAAATCATTCGAAACCCCTCCCCTTTTCCTAAAATCATACTTCTTGGCTGCATCGCCTTTCTGCTCTACTTTCTAGTCGATTTCCCTTCTAGATCTCCCGCCTGTTTCTTATTATTCGCTTCAACATTGGGGCTCTCTTTGAGATACGCCAGGTTAACATCTTGCCGCAATAGCTCGAAGAATTAAGTTGCCATTACATAACAACTAGACTGAAAGTATAACGCCCTTTGATTTAAAAATGTCGAAAACCCTGCTCACAACACACACTTCGTTACTGTGTTGTTTTGCGTGCTTTTTTTACGCTCAAGCTGTTCCTTCCTCGTTGGAAGATAGCTTTGACAAATCAATGATAGAAAGTTCCGTTCTGGTGAACCTGAAGTCGATTGTCCAAAACGGACAAAACGGTAGTAAGTTGCTGCCTAACCGTCGTTTTACCACGCAGTACGCACCCATCGACGGGGCTGCCAGTCAGGCAATCGACTCCAACATAAGTCAAAATGCCTTCAATAGCATTCCGGACGACTCCAATACTAGTTTCACGACGCTCGACGTCAGTAGCCCGATATCAGTCGATAATAATTTCCTCGATTCACTGACAAATATTTATGATAGCATGCCAACGACTTCGCTTGTTGACGGAGTTGAGTACACAATCGACTATCTTGCGGCCAATAAAGATGCCCTCGGTCTCACCGACCATTCTTTGATTCTTGCCATCAAATCAGCCTATGCGGCTTTTATCGAAAGCGCCATCACCTCCAACACCGATCTGAACCTGGCAATCAAAGACATACCGTACCGCACTCTTTCCAGTATCATTCCAACCAGAGTCAGCGTATGGAATCAGGATGCATCGAAATGGACTAGGCTCACCTCACAAGTTCTCGTGGAGGCAATTATGGAATCTCAATACGCAGATAAAGATTCATTGGTCGGCAATGCTAGCCACGCCTCCATTTCAGGAGTGCTCAAACTTATGAACGATTCGACCAGCGACGCGAACGGCTTTTACGCCGGCATAGAGCCAGTTGCTGCTACAAGAGATACGCTTAATACCACGATGAAGTTTGATGGAAACCTTGCTAAATTCAAAAATTTTGATCCAGGCAAGACCCGTATACTAGAGTTTGCCGCAAAGGGATTGGCGGACGCCTACTTTCTCAGAACACCACTTGACTCCAATGAAACGATCGCCACCCTATCCAAACAAATAGGTGAAAACTCCGTTTCAGGAGCCTTGGAATTTTTGGCTACTCTTCAGGGAGACCATAGTCAATTTGCCTATGAGGTTTCAAAATCAATTGCCTCCGGGCTTTCACTGGGGGCAGTCTATGCAACAGCAAGCAATCCAACATACGTTACGAATGAATTGCCGCCTGTTACCGCCGAAAAAATTTCCGAAGCCGTTTCATTCGGAGCCATAAAAACATCACTCATCCTTGGAAATGGATATGACCTCAACCGGATCGCCGAGACAACTGCATTCGGTTCTTCAATGGGCGTACAACTCGCATCCGTTGCCGACGAATCATGGGATTTCAGTAATGATTGGTCTTCTTACCCAAGACACTTGCTTGCAGAGGCCAGTTCAAAAGGCGCTGCCCGCGGTTCTATCGATGGTTCCATTGGATACCTATCCACGCAAAAAGACGTCGATGCAGGAAGGTCTACAACCGTCGGCGACTTCGTTTTCTTTTTCGAGCAAGATCCAAACATTGCCGACACCACATTCAAGACCGACCGGGATGAGATCTCGTCCGTAGCAAACGGAGCCGCAACCGGTTCTCTTTTGGGAAATACCGCTTTTGCCATCTACTACCCCACCCAACTGCAGCCCGTTATCAACTATTCCGCCCAAGGTGCCGCGATAGGCGGAATGTCTGCGAATTACCTCCACGAGGTGGATCCAGTTCAGGGTTTTACCGAGCAATTTGACATTCAGGTTGCACGAGCGCTTGCCCATGGTGCCGCCATGGGGGCGGTTTTTCAGATTGTCGGCATGCAACCGGGATCCATGCCCGACAAAAGAAACTATGACATGGAAACTATCGCAGCGGTCGAAGCCGTAACCTACGGCTCTACCTTTGGAGCAATCACAGGGGGTCTCACGGACGCCGGAGAAGATCCAATCATTATTCAACAGGCGATCAAACAAGGCTCAAACGAAGGGGCAAATGCCGGAGCGGCCTTGGGACTTGGTGTTTCCGAACAATATGCCAACACCTTGGCCATCA
>JAURNO010000486.1 GCA_030830145.1 Verrucomicrobiota bacterium | reverse complement strand
TCGAGCAATTCTATCCTTTCAACAAGGAAAAATTCAACGAAGTGGTGAAACCCTTCGCCGATGCCAAACGAATTGTCTGGTGTCAGGAGGAACCGGAAAACATGGGAGCTTGGTCTTTCTTGGCTCCTTTCCTGGAGGATTATTTCGACCGTAAACCCGAATACGTAGGCCGCAGCGCAACGGCAAGCCCAGCGACGGGTTCCCTCACACTTCACAAGCAAGAGCAAGCCGAGATCGTAGAAAAAGCCTTGGGTCTCAGTACAAACAAGAAAAAGTAACAACCCCTTTTTATCATGGCCATTGAAGTAAAGATTCCCGCCCTCGGCGAGTCGATCAGTTCAGGTATCCTTTCGAGTTGGAAGGTTACGGAAGGATCCTATGTCGAGATTGATCAACCAATTTATGAGCTTGAGACCGACAAGATCACCCAAGAAGGTCTAGCCGAGACGGCAGGCGTGATCTCTTTTCTCGCTCAGGAAGGAGATGAAGTTGAGATTGGCGCAACGATTGCCAGTATTGATGAAGCCGCTACCAAACCTACGGGTGACTCCTCATCTGAAACCAAGCCATCGGAGCCCGCCGAGGAAAGCTCCGAGGCCACCCCACCTGAAGAAAAAAAGGATCCACCCAAGGAAAAGGAGGTTGCCCCGCCCCCCTCGGTTTTGGCTGAAGCTACCCCTGCCGACCCTACCATCCCCCATTCCCCGGCAGTTAGAAAGGTTCTTGCGGAGACTGGAATCGATCCGTCCACTCTTTCAGGTTCGGGTAAAGACGGCAGACTGACCAAGGCCGACGTTCTTGGTGCAGTGAAGGCTGGATCGGCTCCTTCCACCCCAATTCCTGAACAAGCCCCTTCAGTCAAGTCACCCCCATCCAAGGAGTCCGGTTCTGGTCAGAAAGCAAACGAGCGCAGTACACGCCGTCCCCTTTCCCCAATTCGGCGCAAAATTGCCGCCCGTTTGGTCGAGGCTCAACAAACGGCGGCCATTCTTTCGACCTTCAACGAAGTCGACCTCACGGCAGTCATGGCCTTGCGTAAAAGCCATCAGGATTCCTTCGTCAAACAAAACGGGGTCAAGCTTGGCTTCATGTCCTTTTTCGTAAAAGCCGCAGTCCATGCTCTGCAGGCGGTTCCTGGCATTAACTCCCGTATGGAGGGCAATGACTTGGTGGAAAACCATTATTACGACATTGGCGTGGCAGTTGGGACCGAGAAAGGACTTGTCGTCCCGGTTTTGCGCGATTGCGACCAAATGTCTTTCGCCGAGATCGAACAAGGAATCGTAGGCTATGCTGAAAAAGCAAGATCCGGTGGCATTACTTTGGAGGACATGCAAGGCGGATGCTTCACCATAACGAATGGAGGGATTTACGGATCCATGCTTTCGACCCCTATCATCAACCCACCCCAAAGCGGAATTCTTGGAATGCATGCCATTCAGGAACGGGCCGTTGTGCACAACGGTGAGATCGTCATTCGTCCGATGATGTATCTCGCCTTGTCTTACGACCACCGAGTCGTCGACGGCAAAGAAGCGGTGACTTTCTTGATCAAGATCAAAGAAGCAATCGAGGAACCGGCCCGCTTGGCCTTGGGAATCTAATCATGAGTAATTTGCAAGAGTTCGACGTCGTCGTGATAGGAGCTGGGCCGGGTGGTTACGTCTGCGCCATCCGATGCGCCCAATTGGGAATGAAGACTGCCCTGGTGGAGAAAAATCCGCGTTTGGGGGGGACCTGCCTGAATGTCGGCTGTATCCCGAGCAAGGCTCTTTTGCACTCCACCGAAATTTACCACGAACTCATGCATAGAGCGTCCTCCCACGGCATCGTGGCCAAGGGGATTAGTCACGACCTGCCCGCCTTGATGAAAAGGAAGGACTCGGTGGTCGACCAGCTTGGCAAGGGCGTGAAGGGGTTGGTTTCGAAAAAAGGCGTGACCGTCTTGTCCGGAACGGCCCGCCTTCTCGGTGAGGGCCAAGTCGAAGTCTCTTCCGACCAAACGAAAGAAGTGGTCAAGGCCAAGGATATCATCCTTGCCACTGGCTCAAAGCCCGTGGAGTTACCCTTTCTGCCTTTCGATGGAAAACAGGTCGTTCACAGCGATCATGCGATAGCCTTTGACAAAACCCCCAAGAAAATGATCGTTGTCGGGGGAGGAGCAATTGGGCTTGAACTCGGTTGCGTGTGGTCGCGTTTGGGTACGGACGTGACGGTCGTCGAATTTCTGCCCGAGATTTGTCCGCAATTGGATCTGGAAGTAGCGAAAGCCGCTCGTCGGATCCTTTCCAGGCAAGGGCTTGAATTCATGCTTTCGACCAAGGTAGCGTCCGCCCGCATCACCAAAACAAAGACCACTTTGACCGTTGAGAACGAAAACGGGAGCTCGGAGATTGAGGCCGAGCGCGTATTGGTTGCCGTAGGCCGTGCTCCCTGTTCGGATGGACTTGGTTTATCCGAGGTCGGGGTCGAGCAGGATGAAAAGGGACGGGTTCTCGTCGATTCGAATTTTTCCACCAATGTTTCTGGTATCCGGGCAATCGGGGACTTGATTCCCGGACCTATGCTTGCCCACAAGGCCGAAGAGGATGGAGTCGCTTGCGCGGAAATCCTCGCGGGCCAGGCGGGGCACGTCAATTACGACATGGTCCCGGGGGTCGTTTACGTCGATCCGGAGATCGCCAATGTCGGATTAAGCGAAAACCAAGCCAAGGAAAGGAAAATCCCAACTCGTTCCGGTAGTTTTCCTTTGGCTGCGAATGGCCGTGCCTTGGCCACCGGAGCAACCGACGGAATCGTGAAGGTCGTGGCTCATGCCGAGACCGATCGTTTGATTGGAGTGCAGATCGTTGCCCGGGGAGGTTCCGAGCTCATTGCCTCGGCCGTTGCGCACATGGAATACGGCGGATCTGCGGAGGATTTGGCCCGAACCATTCATGCCCACCCCACCCTCTCGGAATCCCTTAAGGAAGCTGCTTTGAGTGCGGACGGAAGAGGCCTGCACAGCCTATGAGGTGACTCCTTCGCCCTAACGAGCAAGTTCGTTGACGGGCAGGGATTG
>JAURNO010000485.1 GCA_030830145.1 Verrucomicrobiota bacterium | reverse complement strand
CTCCGGGATGACGGCATCCACCGTAATGGGAACTTCCGGGATGGTTCCGGCCAAGAGTTTTTCACGGATGAACTTACCCCGGATGACCGGATCGGTTTCGGTATTCTGGGCATGGGCGATGAGCCAAGCGGGGTGGGTAAGAAAACCTTTGCGGTTCGGGACTTTGCCAGGTTGAACGGTCGCGTAATCCCAGTTGATCAAGGGATAGTTGAAAAAGCTCGAAACGTTTTCTCCGGGCATGAAATCGCTACCGTATCCACGGTACATGTCAAAAGGAGCCGCTTCCTTCTGTCCCTTGTCTAGCCTGGCAGTGATGCTGGTCATGGATTTCTTGAACAACTGCAAGCCCGTGCCCGAGCGGTTTCCGGACTTCAGGTTGTCCGGGTTGATGGAGCGCATCTTGACTTCCCTGAGAAACTCCTTGTGCTTACCAAGCTCCTCCAGGTCGAAGTTCTTCCAGTCGGTATCCTTGAAGTATTCATAGATGCGCTTGATGCGGTCGGAAGCGGCTTGCATGCGTTCGTTGTCTCCATCGTGAAAAACATAGAATTTTTCCGTAGTGAGGAGCTCTTCGAAAACATTCCGGTCCTTCTCGAGAAAATGAGCAACAAGTTGATCGGCTTCCCCAAGAAGGCGGGCGGTGGCCGAACCCAGTCGGTCCAAGCCAAAGCGCTTCTCGTCCTTGAAAATGGTTATGGCCTTGGGGTAACCGAAGAACTCCCGGAAAAAGCGCAGTTCCCTGATCGGCATATTGGTCACGTTCTCCCGATGGTTCTTATCGATCAGAATCGGATCAACCAAGTAATGACGATCCCGCCTTTTGAGCATCCTGATAATTTCCCTGCGGTAGTCCTCGCGTGTATTGAGCCGTCCCTCCGCGGCCGCTTTGGCGAGCTCCTCGTCCGGGCTTTGATCGGTAAGGGCGTAAGCGATGGCATAGCTGGCGTCCCTTGGCGAAAGCATCCGACGACCATGTTCGTCGGCTTCGCCATGGCCGAACTCTTGCCGATAGACGAATTCGCTGGAGAGCATGACGGTCTGAATCAACTTCTGGACCGCCTTGAGGTTGCCAAGCTTGCCGACATAGGATTTTGCGAGAGTCAGGTATTTCCTTTTTTCGACGGCGGATGGAAAGCGTTCGAGTATTTGAACAAAAAGCTCATCCACCAGCTGGGCCAAAAGCTCATCGGAAGGCGGCCCAGCTTCGACCCGTATCTGGCGGAAGTCGTCCGTCCATTGCATCATGCATTTGTTTATTACGGAAACATAGAAATCGCCCTTCTTTCGATACTTCGTGATGGCGGATTGGATGATTTCCATCTCCCCCTCAGCGAGAGGCTTGTACTCGCGCAGCTTTATTTTCGTGCCGTTTTTTGCCAAGCGCTCCCGAACCTCCGCCAAGTAGTCGCGCAGCATCGTGACACGACCTTGAATCGTGCGTTCGTGATCGCCGTTGTAGAACCATTGGCGCTCGCAGTGGTTGCGAACCTCCAGATCGTTGAGGACTTTGAGCTCCGGATTCAAGAGGGTTTGGTACAAGGCGTCTTCGCCGCCCAGTTTCTTTAGGGTATTGAGGGCAACATGGATGGGTGCCTTCTTGTAGGTCTCGCCCTCTTCGAGCTCTTTGGCTTCATTTAGAACCACGGGGACAAACTTCGGAAGGAACGACTCATTCCTCTTCCCGTAAAGATCTTTGCAAACCCGGGCGATGTGTATTTCGAGAAAGGCCCTTCTAGATGCCAACATTTCGACATGCTGGTCTTCGAGGGCCATGATTTCCACAACGGCAGGAAGGTACTGCTGCCTGCTCTTCTTGTGACGCGGGACCAAGTAGTCGGTCATGAGCTCGGCGGCCTTCTGCGCATTGGTCAGCATGGTCGACAAATGACCACCGGTCAGATCGGTGTTTGCATAGTAGCGAACACCGGAACGGGTGGGTAACAAAAAGGGGTTGGTAGGGGTCAACCGATGAAACCGCTTGCTTCCGAAAACGGGCACTCTTTTGCCCCCGTAATATCCCGTTGCCTGTCCTTTCAGCATCCGATCGAACTTGTCGTTGAAGATGTATTCACTGATCAGCCAGCGCCGGTCATAAGTAAATCCCGGCAAGTCGTTGAACTGCCCGGAAAACAACTTCTCGTGATCGACGTAGTTTCCGTACTCGGGCTTGCGCAACTTCCCCTCGAGCGTGGAGGCGTCATGCTTCTCCAGTTCCCCCGACATCCAGTCCACCAGTCGCTTGCGCTCCTCTTCGCTTGGCTGGGTCTTTTTCTTCTCGGGAGGCATATGCTTGAAGAAGGCCTGCTCCTGCATCCGGTTCAGAAGGTCCAACCTCTTGGGAAGATTAAGATCGAGCAGGCTGTCCAGCCGGATATCACCTTTCTGTGTGTCTTCATCATGGCAATCGAAACAGTAGTTTGCCATGAGGTCTTCCACCTGCACGGGGAGGTCCATTTTCTCCTCTGCCAAGACGATACCCGCAGAGACAAACCAAAAGAGCAAAGACCAAGCATGCAAAACCCTGTTCATCCTTTAGCCTTCTTTTTCCTTTCTAGACTTCAGGGCCTCGGCCGCTTGTGCTTTCAAAGCTTTGATAGCCTCGGAGTTCTTGGCCTTCCCATCGGGATCCTGGTGGGTCACCTCGGGTGTAAAATCAATGAAATCGGTGCGAAAGCTGTGCAAGG
>JAURNO010000484.1 GCA_030830145.1 Verrucomicrobiota bacterium | reverse complement strand
GTCAAATCGGACGAAAACGTGCAGCGGACCCTCGCGAATCCATAATCTACAACCGCAATAGCGGCGAAATCAATCACCCCGTTCACAAAAAGCCCATGCCTCCCAAATTCCTCGGAGGAGAGGCTCCCGAGATCAAGAGTGGAACGGACCGAAGGGCCATCATGGCCGAATGGCTTGCCTCTCCTCAAAACCCCTTCTTTGCCCGGAACCTTGCAAATATCGTCTGGGCTCACTTCTTCGGTCAGGGGATCATCGAACCCGTGGACGACGTCCGGGTATCCAACCCACCTTCCAACCCCCAATTACTCGATGAATTGGCCAAACGCTTCACCGAATACAATTACGATTTCAAAAAACTCGTGCGTGACGTCTGCAATTCCAGAACCTACCAATTGTCGAGCGCTACGACCGAATCGAACAAGGACGACCTGCGTAACTTCGCCCGTTCCCACTTGAGGAGGTTACGGGCCGAAGTCCTGTTGGATGCGATCTCACAAGTCACCAATACAAAAAATAAATTCCAAGGATTGCCTCTCGGGGCCAAGGCCATCCAAATCGCGGATGGACGCGTAAGCAATTATTTCCTGACCACTTTCGGGCGTGCGACACGCGAAACGGTTTGCTCATGCGAAGTAGTCATGGAACCAAGCCTTTCCCAAGCTCTTCATCTTTTGAACGGAGAGGTGACCAATTCACGGATCAAGCAAGGTAAGCTCGTGGCCGATTTGATCAAGAGTGGGAAAACTCCTGATGCCGTCCTGGACGAACTCTACACCCGTTGTTATTCGCGAAAACCAAGAGACAAGGAAAAGGCGAACCTGCTCGCCTCTCTAGTTGGTGCGGAATCTCCTGTCGAGCCTTTGGAAGACGTCTTTTGGGCTCTTCTCAACTCCAAAGAATTCATATTCAACCACTGACCCGGATATTTTCCGTACAATGCCGGTCAAACTCATGACTTCTTCTTTAAAGCTATCTTTTGCAATCAGTTTTGGCTTCCTTTGCCATTCGCTTTTCGCGAGCAAGGAAAAGCCGAATTTTCAGGACGACGTTCTGCCGTTTTTCGAAGAATCCTGCAATTCCTGCCACAACCCGGATAAAGCCAAGGGCGGACTCGACCTGACGAGTATGAACGGCATACTGGCCGGTGGCAGCTCCGGGGAATCAGCCGTCCCTGGTGACTCGGGCGACAGCTTGATCTATCTCTTGGCGGCACGCATCGAAGAACCGCACATGCCACCAAAGGGGGACAAGATCCCCAAAGCCAGGCTCGACCTGATCAAACTCTGGATAGACCAGGGGTTGCTTCCCACTGCATCCGGAAAGCCCATTCAAAAGAAGAAATCCTCGTCCAACCTTGCACTTGGTTCCGTATCTTTTGGAAAGCCGGAAGGACCTCCGCCCATGCCCGAATATCTGTCCTTGGAGCCCAGCGTGGTTGCGGAAAGATCCTTTGCCCCTTCCGCCATGGCGACTGCTCCCTGGTCTCCCGTCGTTGCCGTTGCCGGACAAAAACAGGTCTTGCTCTACCACACCGAAACCCTTCGACTCCTTGGCATCCTACCGTACCCGGAGGGATTCATCGAATCTCTCGTTTTCAGCAGGAATGGCAAAAGCTTAATAGCAGGAGGTGGAAGAGGAGGAAAGAGCGGGAAAGTCGCAGCATGGGATCTTCAGACGGGCAAACGTATTCTCACGCTAGGTGACGAGTACGATTCCATTCTGACAGCCGACTTGTCTGCGGACCAATCCCTTCTTGTCATCGGAGGTCCAGCCAAAGTGGTAAAGGTATTTGATTTGGCCAGTGGCGAAATTCTATACAATATCAAAAAGCATTCCGAATGGGTCACACAAGTAAGTTTTTCCCCGGATGGCATCCTTCTGGCTACCGCTGACCGCAATGGAGGACTCCATGTATGGGAAGCCCGTACGGGTAATCCGTTCTACACGCTGGACGGGCACAAGGAAGCCATTACCGATCTGAGCTGGCGGGCAGACTCCAACGTTCTGATCTCTTCTTCAGAGGAAGGATCGGTCAGGATTTGGGAAATGATCAACGGCAAGCAAGCCAAGACTTGGACAGCACATGGAGGTGGAGTCCTTTCGGCGCATTATGACCAAACGGGAAAAATCGTCACCGCCGGACGCGACAAAACCGTCAAGTACTGGGACGGTGAAGGTAAGTCGCTCCATAGTCTGAGTGGCTTTGCGGACATCGTCATGGAGGCACGCCTCAGCCACGATGGTTCTCGAATAATCGCTGGAGACTGGACGGGTGAAATTACCGTTTGGCAGACGAGCGACGGAAAGAAGGTCGGCTCATTAGGAGGCAACCCGCCTTTGATCTCAAGCCGGGTGGCTCAAGCCAAATCCGCAATGGAAGACAAACAAAAGGCATTGAGCTCAGCGCAAGCCAGGCACGCTCCACTTGCCCAAGCCGAAAGCCTTGCCAAAAAGAACGAGGATGCAGCTTTAGCCAAAAACAAATCCAGCGAGACGGCTCTCGCCGGCGCCTCGGCAAAGATGGAACAGGCTTTGGCCTCTTTGCAACAGGCTCAAAAAGAAGAACAAGCAAAATCCGCTGATCAATCCAACAAGCAAAAAGACAAGGACTCCAAGGCTCAAGCTCTCGGGCAAGCCAAGCAAAACCACCTTTCGCACTCCAATTCCCACAACGATTGGAAAAAACGGGCGAACTTCCGTTCCGAGCAGGTCAGCGCTCTTCACGAGGCTCATCGCAAAGCCGAGGAAGCTAAAGAACGCAACAAGGATGACGCGGGGTTTCAGGATGCCCTTGCCAAGCAAAGGGAAGCTTTGACCGCAATGGAGAAGGCTTTTGCACAAGCCAGAGATTCTTCAGCCAGCCACAAGGCCGAAATGGACAAGTTCGCCAAACTCGTGGAAACCAGCGCTCAAAGCCTGAATACGGCCATTCAAGCGCTCGCCGTCGCAACCCAAGCCCTTGACCAAGCTAAAGTAAAATCGCAAGCAAGCGACAAGGCTCACAAGGAAGCAACCTTACTTCATAGTCAGGCCAAGGCAAATCATGAACAAGCCCAAACCACTTTGGTCGCATCCCGAAAAGCTTTGGCTTCGGCCCGGGAAGCCTTGAAAGGCCC
>JAURNO010000483.1 GCA_030830145.1 Verrucomicrobiota bacterium | reverse complement strand
AACAACCGGAGCCATAATCCCACCATGTTACGACAAAATCATCGGGATCGGATGCTTGATTCAGCTCCTCCAAAACCTCGATCGTCTTGACGGGATACACAACATGAGAATGGTACCCTTTGGCGTGATCTACGTTGGGCCAAGCGAAAAGAGCGACAACTACTCCTACCGAGATCAAAGAGAATGACTTGAAAACGATATTCAAGATCTTCTTAAGGTGATCGTTTTTTCTTTTGCTCGCAAATGAAAAACAAAAACGGAAAAAGGCCCACGAGACAATAAGAAGCAAAAAGACCAGGCCAATAGAGGCAACATTCCCCACATGAACCGTAAACCGAAGCCCCAAAGGACTTTCTACAAAATGAGAAAAACAGTTGTACCCGATAAACCAGAAAGGCGCTCCGAGGAGAAACTCCCAATACCTGAGGCACAGAAGAAGATAGCCTAGCAAGGCCAATAAAGCGGTCTTTAGATTTAGGTCTCCAGCATACTTGGGGAGGCTCTGTTCCATTGAATTGAAGGTCTTCTCCAAAGGATTCCACCACTTGTACTTTTTGTTCGCATCGGGAGGTCGGGCAGGGGAAGCGCTTCCGCTGTCGCCAAACCAATCACCTCTCCACAACGGTAAATCTTCCAAGATCCGGTTGCGCATCCTAATATCATTGATTCTCTTGCTTTTCTGATCAAGGGAACCTGCTTCCCGTATGGTACTTTTGACATCGAGAAAATTGAGATTGTATCCATAAGAACCTGAGATCGTTCCTCCCGCGACTCGGGCACTTGAATAACTTTGAAGTTTGCCGGTTAATTTAGACCAGGTTCCTGAAAAGGGTCCGGCATCGATGAAGGGAACAACTCCCAAAAAAAGCAGGAGCAAGACGATGCCTGCCGGAACAGCCAATAGGGTATCGGATAACAAAGGAAAGGCGGGGAAAGTTTCGTCGGCTTTTGCAGGTTTTACAGGTTCCGAATCATCGCCATCCTCTGAAAGCTCTTCAGCGAACGAAGGCATCTTGTCGGGTCTACGTTTCAGCCTGACCACCAAATAAAGAGCAACCGGCACAAGCAAGCCGATCCAAAAGCGGATAAAATTATCCTCAATGACCTTTCCGCTGGACCAAGATTCGGCTACCAAAGCCCACCCAACAAGAACGACGCTCAGACAGCTAAACCTGAAGGAAGGAAGCCCCAACAACAAAAAGAAAAAGTTCGAAGAAGCAGACTCCTTACCGACGCCGAACTTCGCCTCCAATGCTTCCAGAAGAAATATCCCAAGACGGTAAAAAATGAAGACCAGACACAAGGCGCAGGTAATTGCCTGCGTCGATCCGTAAAAAAACCTGCTCAGGTAAAGAGTAATCGCAGCGGCAACCAAGTAGCCCACCGACTCCCTTCTTGAGGCAGCCAATAGAAAAAAGAACGCGAAGGCCGGTACGGTGATCGAAAACATGTCCGTGTCATAATAACCGGCAAGAGTTCGGTTGTAATAACTATGAGCAACGCCGGCCAGGCACGCGGCGAAAAAGCCCCATAACGAGCTCCCGTACAACCGTCCGATCAGAACAATGGGTATGCAAACGAATCCCGCAACCCAAACCGGAATTTTCAGGAGGAGTTCCTCGATCGTCCATCTATCCGGAAAAGTCTTGAGCAAAAGGTAAGGAAGGTAGGTGATCATCCCATTTGTGTAAACGCTCGGGATGAGATGATTGTCCTGGTGCTTTTGATAGAGGGCCTTTTGCAAAATGCTCCCAAAGTAAAAACTGTCGTGGGTATTGGGCAGTGCCACTCCGTCTCGAACCATTTGGGGTCTGAAATACTCTTTTTCTCCGGCATCCGTTACATAATGAGCCTCGGCAAAGTCAATCCAAGTGTAACGAACGTGAACACTTAATCCATAAGCTAAAAGGATAAAAAGCAAAGGGTTAAGCAAGTTGACCAACCAGTGGGATCGATCAACGGGTAATTCTATTTTACCGGAAAAGAAGCCCCGCCCTTGAATCGAACCGTGCCATTTAAACAAAGCCAACCAAGAAGCAACCAACAGAACAAAGATCGAAGTTAAGATTAAGGTTGTCATGCGTTATTGGAGATCATGAGTACGAAGGGCAATCGCACACGGTATCTATACCTTGTAATTCAAACACAATTCAAAAAGAGCTGATAAAAGCGGCAAACCCTATCTGAATTTGTTATTCAAGCCAAATAATTTCTTTTTGAGGGAAAGTGTCAGATCGTTCGTTTTGGATGCATTGAAAGAGGGCCCCATGATCGTCCTCGAACCGCCATGAATCCGGGAACCAAGGTTTTTAACGTGAAAAGCATAGTCCCGATTGACCATGACTCCCAGAACTTCCCCCTTTTGGGAAAAGACCAAATCCCCCTTCCCCGGATCGAATGCACCGGTAACGAAAGCAAACTTCGTGTGACTTACCTCGATGTATCGGGCATCCCGTTCATCTCGCATGAAGTCGGTTTGACCGAACCTGCGCTCCTTGGCATCCACCACAACTGCCTCGGAGAACAAATACGGGTTTTTTGGAGAACCGAACAGTTCGAGGGAAGAAGTCTTTCTCAACTCGGCGGGGTTGACGTAGAGTGGAACGATCAAAATCCGGGGATCATCCATAAAAGCGATTTCCTTGACCTGAATCGGAGTTTTTAGCTTGGGACTGGTGATCTGCCCTGAAACCTTGATCAATTTCCGGGGGCGTGGATCCAACCTGAAAGGACTGTCTTTGGCATGAACGAGAGAGTAGGCGAACGATCCATCAACCATAATGACCGTATCCATGGAGAAACTGGCGGCTGTTTCCTTGCTGAAAAGACCGCTGACGTGAGAGTAATCAAAACTCAAGTTTACCTTGTTCTCTTCGTACTTTGAATAGATCTCATTGACGGTCTTGGTTTGTCTTTCGGAAAGCTTGCGAAAATTCTCTTCTTGAACGGCGGCTTGCTCAGTCACGTCCTGTTGGATGGTTTCCACCCTGGACCCCACCCCAGCCACTTCTTGGCTTACGTCGGACACCGTCTCTTTGACTCCTTGAACCTCTTGCCCCACCTTAGTGACATCCTCTTTCACACTGGTAACATCGTTGGATACCGAGACAATCTTCTCCCCCACTCCAGCAATATTTTCACCCACGCCCTTCAATTCTTCGCCAACACCCCTTAGTTCCTGCCCCACTCCAGCCAAATCTTGCTTAAGGTCCCGGTTGAGTGTGTCTATTCTTTCGTCGATTTTGGTCGTGGACGCAACCAAGGCGTCGGATCGTTTCTTTTCCTCTAACAGAAGAGCCTTGGCTTCGATAGCCCTCTGCTCCTCCGCCTTAGCCTTTTCCTGGGTTGCGGCGAGCTCGATTTTCATGGACTGAGCCTCCTGTTCCTTCTTCTCCTTCAAGGCTGCTAATTCGTCCGATCGTTTCTTGGCATCAGACAAATTCTTGGCCAATAGCTCGAGCTCTTTTTTGGAAGCCGCATTGCTTT
>JAURNO010000482.1 GCA_030830145.1 Verrucomicrobiota bacterium | reverse complement strand
TTCGAGTGCAAGTTGGAGTTGTTCGGCATCCATGACTTCAACATCAATAGGCAAGCCGGTCTCATCCCGAGCCTGAAGAATAATGTCCAGGGCATTATTATCGCCTTGGTAGGAATAAGGGTTCGTACGCGGCTTCCAAACACCACCACGCAGTGCATCGACCCCGACCTCTTTCAAGGCGTGAGCGGTTTCGAGGTAAAGACTTGGATTTGCTGGATCAATCGTGCAAGGTCCACCAATGATAAAAGGTGCGTCTTTGCCCACTTCGGTCTCTCCCATTCGAACAATGTGATCCGAAAGGCCAGAGCGCCGGTCCATTAGCTTGTAGCTCGATTCGATCATATCGACTTTCCGTATATAGGGGAGCCCAGCGATTCTCTTGAACATTACGGCATGGTTCTCGTTACCCAATATGGCATAGACGCAACGGTTCCTACCGTCGATTTCGAGAATCGAACAATCGAATTCCTGAGCGATCCCTTCGACTTCCTTGAGTTCAGCTAGTTGAAGCTTTTCGGCTTTGGGAATAATCATAGAGTTTGGTACTTCTCATTTCGCGGGCTCTTTAGCAAGCTTGACTCGACTAAATTTAAAGGAAGGACGGAAGGAGAATTTGGTGTCAAAAGATATTTAAGCATTCCAATTCTTTATATTTGGGATTAAAAAAGTTATGAGATGACAAGCATTGGCCCAACAGCTTTACTGATTTCTATCCTCCTTATTGGTTCGATTACTTCGGGCAAAGAAGCCCCAAAGGCTCTGCCTGATACAATCGAAGTCCTTGGAATGAACCTCATCAAGGTCAAACCAGGCAAATTCACCATGGGCATAGAAAACCTGCACCCCACCATCGAGCCCTATGATGGAACGAGAAAAGTTGAAATCACAAAGCCTTTTTACCTTGCGGAAAACGAGATGACGCAGGCTGTTTGGAATCTGCGAATGGAAGAAAACCCAAGCCGTTTCAAGGGTGCCGCAAGACCTGTGGAAGAAGTGACCTGGAAACAATGCATGAACTTTTGCGAAACCCTTAACAAGGACCTCAAAAACTTCAAAGGCATCCCAACCGGGATGACTTTCAGGCTTCCTAGCGAAGCCGAATGGGAATTTGCCGCCCGTGCAGGCACTCAAAGTGTTTATTTCTTTGGGGACAACCCCGATTCAATCACGAATTACGCCTGGATATCCGAGAATTCAGGAGCCCAGACCCAACCTGTGAAGGGGAAAAAAGCGAACTCGTGGGGATTTTACGACCTCTATGGAAACGTTCGTGAGTGGTGCTTGGACGGATATGGGAAACGCCCCGAAATAATGTTGGTCGATCCTTTGCTTGAGTGGAAAAATATGGACAAGGTAAACCGGGGAGGAAGTTGGGATTCCTGCGAAGATTGCTGCAAGACCGGAAGGAGAAGTAACTTTGGTAAAAACTACCGCTCCGGAGACGTTGGGTTCCGTCTCGCCCTCGGATTTGAGCTGAAAAAAAAGTAATGCCTTATGGAAAAAGAATTTGAATCCAAAAACCAAACTCGTCTCGGGGAGGACATTCTCCGACGGACAGCGAAGATCATGCTCTTGTGCTTCATCGCAAGTTGTGCCGAAGAGCCTCCTCCATCGTCTCCAATTGAATCCGTGGATGATAGACTCCCCTTGTCCGAATTGATCTTGCAGGAGGAATTTTGGGAAGGTTCCTCGACCGAATTCGAGGAAACCTTTTACGCCAAAGAAGATGGTTTCGAGGAAATTCTTTGCAGGAAAGAAGGAGACTCCCCCTTCAGCGGACTTATCAAGATAAGGGCTCGTACTGGTTCCGTCTCCAAAACCAAAAGCTATTGGTACGGAAAGCCACACGGAGATTTTTTCGAATGGCACGAAAATGGAAACCTCAAGTCGAAATCTCAATTCAAAAACGGTATGAAGCATGGCTACTTTTATATTTGGACGAAGGATGGAGTCGTTTATTCGAGAAGGTTTTTCGAAGAGGACCTTGAAGATTTCGGGCGATTCAAGGATCTGGGTGCATCCGAGTCAGGCAAAAGCTTGGCCGCCATAGAGTTGGAAGAATGGGAAGGCAATGGAGTTGAATTCTACAAGAAGTTTGCAGGTGACCCTAAAAGAGGGGGAATGATACACATTAGGGAAACCGAAGAATTATACTCGGGAACAATTACCGCCATGGACGACAAAGGAAGAAAAGAAGCCGTGCTCAGGTTTTCAAAAGGCAAATATCATGGAACGATTTCGAAATGGAACGAGGCGGGAAGTTTATGGGAAGAAGCGGAGTTCGATCGAGGGAAATTAGTTGGCTATACTATCAAAAAAGGAAAACCCTTTGATGCAACCCAAGTGATCGACTTGTCCAAAGATCCTTCCAGCATCGAAATGCTTTTCAATAACTAGGACTCAACACCGAGACACCTCGCCCAGTGGCATGCCATTTGCTATAAAAATGAATCTTCACTGTAGTCTTAGAGACTATAACCTCAGACTCTTCATTCGATTTGTCATGCGGTAGCTTTCTCTCGACACAGCAAAGCCTCCTCAATTCGAGCCTAAAGAGAGTATTGCTTGATCTTATTTCTAAGGGTTCGGACATTCAGTCCAAGCTTTTCCGCGGCATGAGTACGATTTCCGTCAGAATCTGCCAAAACCTTCGCTATGTGCCGTTTTTCGACCTCCTCCATAGACTCGATCTCCGCTTGGTCTTCAGCTTTTTCTTTGCTCGTTGCAATGCTTTTCGTGGACGCAACGGGAATGGACAAATTTCCCAAACCCAATAATTCAGCCTCTATCTTTTTTCCCGGATCAGAAAGTATGACCGCTCTTTCCACGGCATTTTCAAGTTCCCGAACGTTTCCAGGCCAATTATGCGACTGAATCGCTTTCTCACAATTCTTGGAAAAGGAAATCTTTTCTATTCCATGGCGGCGGGCATGCCTAAGCAAAAAAGTATTGGCCAAGAGAAGAATGTCATCCCCGCGTTCACGCAAAGGAGGGACCGCTATAGGGAACACATTCAACCTGTAGTAC
>JAURNO010000481.1 GCA_030830145.1 Verrucomicrobiota bacterium | reverse complement strand
GCGGACCATGACGTATTACCGTTTGCAGGAGGCGTCAAAAGCGATGCATCGGAGATTTGTCCTTCCGGATCGGATACCGTGAAGGTTACGATAATCGGTTTGTCTTCGGTGGTGGAGAGTTTGGCGGGACTGACGTCCGGTATTTCGTTCACGTCAATAATGCGGATGTTTAGTTTTTGATCGTCGGTTGAGTACCCGTCGGAAACTCGTACCCAAACTTCGTACAAATTATTTGTGTCGGAATCGGTTTCTTTTTCGAAATTGGCCCCCGTCTTGAAATACAAGTGACCGGTCGTGCTGTTGATTTCGAATAGGCTCTCGTCCACGCCCCCCCAAATGGAGTATGTGAAAACATCCGTTTCCACGTCGGTGGCTTTGATTTGGGTTACGAGCAACTGATTTTCCGGGTGCGTGAAGTTCGCATCTGCCCCACCTCCGTTACGGGTAATGGTCGGTGCGTTTTCATCGGCATCGGTTATCGTCACGACCATAGGATAGTCCCTTGAGTACCCTCCCACGAGACCGTCGGAAAGGGTAAGTGTGAATTGGTAGATATGATCAAAATTGGCCGAATCAGGGTACTCGAAATCCGCCGCAGGAAGCATGGACAATCGTCCCTGAGCGGAAACGGTGAAGCGGGATTGGTCCGCTCCTCCTGTAATCGAGTAAAGGACGTTGGTGAATTCAGGGTCATACGAGTTGTCTAGGTCGCTGGCGTTCAAATCAACGATGATTTTTTTGTTCTCCTCAAGGGTGAAAGTGGAACTGGCATTGGCAAAAAGGTAAGGAGAGAGCGGCGGGTTGTCGTTTAGGTTAATCACATTGATCGTGAAATTGGCATCCGTAAAGTTGCCGTCCGAATCAGTGACCCGAATTTCCCTAACCAAAGTTTTGGTTTGATTTGCGTCGAAGTCGGGACCACTTGAAATCCGAAACCTCAGTTCCCCGGTCAACTTATCAAGTTGCAAATACGTATCCTCGATAACGGTCGGGTCCGTCCACGACCAAAACAGGGTGTTGCCGTCGTCTTCCGCAGAAAGGGTTGCAATGTCCTGTTTGTTTTCGTTGTGGTTCAACACGAAAGGTGGCTTGAACACCGGAAGGTCATTGATGGGATTAACAGTAATGGTGATGCTCTGGGTAGTGGTCAACCCAACCGTGTTGTTGACCTCGACCACCACGATGTCGGTTCCCGTAAAGTTACCGTCCGGTGTGTAGTCAAAGCGGTTGCCAGTCACTTTAGCAGTACCGTTGCTACCATTGACCTGTATGCCATATGCAGCGATTCCACCGTTTTTGTTTAGATCGGTCGCCGACAAAAGAAAAGGCGTCAACAGAGTATCTTCATCCATGACGTGATTAATACTGAAATTCGAATCGAACAGAGCCGGCTCGTAGCCGTCGACCACGTTGATGGTGATGTTTTGCTCGTCGTAGGCACTCGGCTGCCCGTCGTCGGTCACCCGAACGATGACGTTGTAGGCATTGTTACCAGCCGCCGACGCGTTCGCCTCGTAATCGGGGGCGTTTACAAAAGTCAATCGGCCGCTTGACGGGTCAATTTGAAATTTGGATTGATCCGCTCCCCCCCGAACCGAATAGGTCAAGGTCTGAGATTTGCTTTCATCATTACCCGCTGCTAATCGAAACAAGGTTGTAAGGTTGGTTTCATTATGTTCGTAGCTCACCGAATACTCGGACATACCTCGTAAACCCTCCGTTGTTCCCGCAATTCTTGCAGACCAATCTGGGGATGAGCTCCATACAGAAGCAACTGGCTGACCGTAGGTTGCAGTTACATCTGAATAAGCTCCGATAAAATAAGGGGCTTCGTTGTATTCGGTCACCGAAACGGTAATATCCTGTGCGACCGAACCACCTTTTCCATCATCGACTTTAACCCTGACGTCATAACGGCCGATCTTGGAAGCATCCTCATGATTCTCGGCATCAGGCTGAAAATTCAGAAAGAGGCGGCCCTCGTTTCTGAAACGAGTTTCGTTGAAATCCCCCTGATCTTCGCCCCCGATGAATGAATAAGTAAAGGAATTCGGCTTGCGGTTGAGTTCGACCACAGAAACGCAATTCACCCCCGGTCCGACGTTGATCAGGACGGGTTGCTCGAAGTCTCCGTTCAAGTTGTTTGTTGCTTCGAACAAACTGATGAAGGCGATCGAGGCATCGGAGACGACCAAGGTCACCCGCGTTTGGTCGGTTGCCGGAATGACCGCCAAATCGGTAGGCGATACAATCGGGTGAACCGGATCAGCCGGAAGCGACTTGGGATTCTCGAACCCACTCACCGTCTGAATCAAGACGGCGGGCGCACCGGAGTTCGTGAGATAAACCACGTCGGTCAATCCGTCCGCGGTCAAGTCGACCGAGCGGGAGAGCAAGAAGGAACCGCTGCCTCCTACGCTTGCCAAAACGCTGTGAGAAAAAGTATTCACGCCGAAAACTCCTTTACCTAGGTTGGAGGCCAAATAGAGGTTGTTGTTGGCAGAAATCAAGACATCCAAAGTACCGGAGCCATCCAAGTCGACTACTTCTACAAAACGCGGTGCGTCCAAACCGTGTGTTGCATCCATGATTGGGGACTGAAGAGCGAAAGAGGGATCCACTGATCCGTCATTCCTATACCAATCGACCCTGTCCGTTCCTCGATGCGAGACCACGATATCAGGATAGGAATCACCGTCGATGTCACCCAACTCGAAAAAGTCCAATTCCGAAGTGGCATTAAGATCGACCAATGGATCAGTGATGCGGGTAAAACTCAATTGGGGGGCGCCCGTTTGGTTGTTTTCAAACCCAATGATTTCACCACTTGCGATAAAGGAAACGACGACGTCCAAATCGCCATCCTGATCAAAGTCGGTGACCACCGCATGATCGGGTTCCCCACTACCCATTGCACCAAAACCAGTTATCGGTTCTCTGGAAAAGACGCCTGGACCGGAGTCGTTGTTCTCATTGTAATGAATGAAGTGGGTTGATTTCTCGAAAGACAGGACATCCATGTCGCCGTCTTTGTCGAAATCTCCCGAAACAGAAAACGTGGAATCCGGCAACTCATTGTCAACCATACCGGAACCGACGGAAGGGTAAAAGGAAGACACAGCGCTATCCACACCGGTGTGAGGGACATAGCGGGTGGAATTCGAATTCAAAGAATAGAGGATGTCTTTGTATTCGGGGCCGGTATCCTGATCGGCAATCGACAAATCGACCACGAAGGATTGGTTTTCGGGAATCGTAAGTTGGGTCAAGCCCGTGTTGGTAATCACGGGGGCATCGTTCTCTTCGCGAACCGTCACGTTCAGATCCTGTACGACGGTGGTTCCGACGATCCTCAGTTGCACCTCGTAGATATTGTCCGAATCGGCGCTGCCCGGGTTTTCATAGTCGGGAGGGGTCAAAAAGGAAAGAAACCCGGTCGCAACATTAAGGTTGAAAAGGTCTTTGTCGGCACCACCGGAAATTTCCAAAACCAAGTTTTTGTTGGTGTCGTCGGTGTAGGTTAAATTTGCATCAAACCCATTCAGACCAGGAGTGCTTGTCTCGTACCAATCAACACTCCGGGTGGAACCATGGGGCGTGAAGATGGGAGGCTCCACGACATTAGTGATAGTCAGGAATACAAAATGTCTGATTTGATCGGGGTTCGTAGAATCATCCGTTGCGTTGACCTCGATCACAAAAGTGGAGTTGATTTCGTAGGGCGTCAAAGGAGTCCCATAGAAAGTCGAATATTGCTCGGGAATACCATTCATTTGGTTGGGAAGATTCTCGAAATCCAATGGGTAAGGACCTGCGAAAGAAACCTGACCGGTAGTTGAATTAACTGTAAAATGAGCGTTATCCGTGCTTTGTCCGTTTACAAGCGGATCAGTAAGCCCATATATAATTGGGCTACCATCGAAGTCGGATGCATTGACATCAAAGACAACAATAGGACCCATGGGTCCCTCCGGTTGATTCCCCGCTTGCTTGAAAAACATCTTCTTGCCGCCGTGCAGTAGTGAATTGTTGCCATCCCAGCCAGATGGATAATCAAAATAAGGAAGTTCGTCATCGTTCTGAACTGTAATTTGAATCGGATAAGTGACGGCAGAATTACCCCCGTCGGTCACCGTGAAATTAAAGTCATAACGGTTGTCGAGGTTAGCGTCATGCGGAGTTTCGTAATCTGGGGTTTGTCGGAAAGAAAGGGTAACATAGGGCCCGGGGTTGGGTTCGATTTTGAACTTCGCTGCATCGTCTCCCTGAAGGCTCCAAATGAAACTGTTGGAGGATGGAGTGTCGTAAGGATCGGATGCGTTGAGATCTATTTTGAAAGTCGAGTTACCTTCCATTAACGCGTATGTCGTTTGTCCACTGATGACGGCGGAGTTATTGGATTCGCGTACGACTGGGGCGTCGGGAACTTCCGTGACGGTAAAAACGACGGGAAGTATGCCAGTCGCCAGTCCATCTGAGACAAGAAACTCAGCATAGGTCATGCCGGAGTAGTTGGCTTTGGGGGTGAATGTGAAAACTCCGGTGAAAAGGTTGAGGACAAGGGTTCCATTTGCATCGTTCGAACCGTTGTAATCGACAAAATTCTTAGTAAATTGGAGACCACCTGTGCCGGTTTCAGGATCACGGGCGAAATTCGAGAGATTACCTGTTAGGTGAGTATCCTCCGCGAGCGTGAAGTCCAAGTAATAAATCCTGGCGTTCGAAGTATTGTTCTCGAAAAATTCAGGAGGTTCGTCCACTGGGTTGACCTCGATCGTAAAATTGGCATCGGCATACCCTCCCCTGCCGTCGTCAACCTTGACACCAATGGAAAAGTTAGTAGGCGGAGTCTCAGCGTCGGAATACTGATTAAAACGAAGGGTGCCGTTTCGATCGAGTGCGAAAACGGCCGTGTCACCGGATATCTCGGTCCATGACAAAACATCGGCACCCGCTCCGGATTGGTTGTCCTCGTCGGAGGCATACTGACTGAGATCAAAGGATGCGTTGGTCCGCAAAGGTTCGTTGATATTCAAAGGCGAGGCGGCGATGGTGGGAAAGTCGTTTTCGTCGGAAACCGTAATGATAAAGGTTTGGGTTGATGATGTGCCTCCCGAAGCAGCATCGGAAACTCGAACCTTGACGGCGTAGGTGTTGTTTTTATCCCCAGCATGGGAATCATCCAAAGGGGCTTCGAAATTAGGAGGCGAAACGAATCTCAAAGCCGTCGTTGGTCCCGTCGGAGAACTAAGCGTGAACTTCGTCGAGTCGTATCCGTATAGAATATCCCAATGAAAAGAGGTCACGCCTTCGGGGTCGACTGCCGATAGAGTCGCTGCATGCGTTTGGTTTTCCGGTGCCGTTTGGTTTACGTCCAGATCCGCAGAGAAAACCGGAGGTTCG
>JAURNO010000480.1 GCA_030830145.1 Verrucomicrobiota bacterium | reverse complement strand
CGGGATTCAAAGGCTCATCTCGACCGCAACCACACGTGCTTTGGCAAGGTGACAGAGGGGGTAGACATCATCACTCAAATCAAAGAAGGGGACACATTTTCCGTCGAAGTCGTCGAAGACTGAGCACGAAGTTTAGCGAGCATCAAGGCGGCTTCTGAGCCGCCTTTTTTGTTGCAAGCACATTGCTTGGTTCACGAACTTGCGATCGTGTTTTATTTGGTGAGGGATGAGCAACAGAACAACGAACTTGGAAAATTCAGAAAACATCGCAGTCGAGCAGCCAGGACTAGAACGTTTGGTTCATCCAATCCGCAAGCTATCCATTATCACGATGGGAGGATTCTACTTTTTTGTTGGTTGGCAGCACCTGGAGGCACCGGAATTTTTCTTGCAGATCTTCCCCCCGTTTTTGCCGCTTGCTGAAGAGACCGTTTTCCTCACTGGCATCTGGGAAATGGGCATCGGCTTATTCCTCTTGATTCCCAAAACACGCAGAATCGCCGGAGCGGCAGCCGTTCTTCTGTTGATCTTGGTCTTTCCCGCAAACCTCTACATGTACTTTGATCCTGTACCTCAGAAGTTCCTGGGCTTCTCGAAAATGGACGCACTTATTCGATTGTTCTTTCAAATTCCGCTCGTAATTATCGCCTTTTGGCATATGAAACCTCAGGCTTCAACGACATTCGGGGTCGTGTGCTCGGCGCTCTTTTTTCCAACCATCATCTATTTCTTGACCCTTTGAGCGGGCCGCAGGTGGCCTAGCCATTCAGCGTGAGTAAAGCGAGCAGAATCCGAAGAAACAACAAGCAGACGGTTTCAGGTGCGTCGGTCATCGTCCTGCCTCTAAAAAATGCATCTTTGTGGCATGAGAAGCATGAAGTTGCCCGATTTTGTTCTCGTAGGATTTGCTGTCATTTTCATGGTGTTTTTTTATGGAAAGGTGCTTTGGTCTCCCAATGATTCGATGTTCTCTCATTCAGGTGATGGCATCAAGAATTACTTCACCTATGCCTATCACATTGCGCACAACAGCAACGCGACCAATTTTGATGGAATGAATTATCCGTTTGGAGAATCCTATCTCTATACCGATTGTCATCCTGTCTTTGCCTATGCTTTTCGCGCCATATCGAACGTTGTTCCAATCGTTCAAACTCATTCCGTAGGACTATTGAATGGGGTGCTGCTTCTATCGATGTTTTTGACATTTCTCTTTATGCATCTTTTGTTGCTTGAATTGAAATTCCTTCGGTGGTTCAGTGTGTTGTTTAGCATTACGATTGCGGTGCTTTCCCCCCAGTTATTTCGCCTCGACGGACATTTAGCTCTATCCTACAGTGTGGCGATTCCTCTTTCATGGTGGCTGCTTTTAAGGTGCCTTCGGGCAGGACAGAAGAAGGTTCAACAGGCACGTAGCATCGCGATCATGATGCTGAACAATTTGTTCTGGTTATTCATCCATGCGTATCTCGGAGTCATTGTGCTTTCATTCCTTTTGTGCATGGTATTCTTGAACTTTTTATCCCAGGGAAAAACGGGCCAAAAAAGGTGGCATCACGCTGGGCTTCTGCTCACGATATGCGCACCCATTGCGCTATTCTTGATTCACGAAAACACCATTGACCTGCACGAAAACCGCACTGACAACCCGTCGGGATTTTTCCTTCACAATGCCGAATTGGATGATGTTTTTATTCCGCACGACAGGCCTTTTCGACCCTTTTTTGATCAACTGACGGGCAATATCATCAAGCAAAAATGGGAAGCCCGCGGCTACGTTGGGCTGGCCAACTCCCTGCTTTTCTTGATCGGCCTGCTCACCGCTTTGATCGCTCTCTTTCGAAAAAAACTCCGACCCCATCTTTGGGATTTTTTTGATCATGGCTTGGTGAACGTGGCCTTGCTGGCTTCCATTTTGGTGCTCTTGTTCGCATTGGCCATCCCCTTTCGGCAATTTCCTGATCTCTTGGAGATGGTTCCCGTTTTGAAACAATTCAGAGCCACCGGAAGGTTTGTTTGGCCCTTTTATTTCGCCTTCTCGGTGTTTTCCGGCTATGTTTTCCAGCGACTCACTTTGATCCTGCTCAATCGAAGTCGGTTTGCGGGCGTTTCATTCATCGCGCTTGTATTTCTCGTAACCTTCGCTGAAGGTGCGGTGGGTCACCACCACATGTCCCATCGAATTTCATCTCAAAAAAATGTTTTTCTCCCGGAGCACCTGAGCCCAGGTTTCCAAGCTTTGTTGGACCAAATTGATTCGGAACAATACCAGGCCATTATCAGCTTTCCCTTCTTTTACAATGGCTCTGAAAGTTTTAGCCGACCACGTGATGAACTTGCGGTGACGAATTCTTTAATCGTAGCTTACCACACCGGACTACCCTGTGTCTCGACCAACTTGACACGGACGTCGGTAGACGAGAGTAAAAAAATTGTCCAATTCCTCAGCCCCGGCTACTACCCCAAAAACATCCAGGCTGACTTAACCGATAATCGGCCCTTTTTGGTCGTGAAAACTGGGACGAATTTTACAACGTACGAAAAAGCCATCATAGAAAAAGCAGAGCCCATTGATTTTGCGGATGGACTCGGAATCATGAGGTTATCAAAAGAAGCGCTCTTCGAAAATGAAGGCCCGGTGATCTGGGCTCGGTTTGAAGCCGACTCATCACAGCTGAACCAGCGGAACGGTTACTTTCTTTCCGATACCTGTTCTGTGCTTTACCACGATGGATTTGAGAACCAAGACAGTCCGCTTCCCTTCGCGGGAAATGGAGGGTATCACGGCTTGAAGAAGGGTGAAAACAAGCTCGCTATTTTTGCTGCCAACACTTTTTTAAAAGACCGTGACTACGACGTAAGCATTTGGATGCACAATGGAGAAAAAGATGCCTTGAACCTTTGGTTCAGGTTCTTGATTGAAGAGTATGATGCGCCCTCAAATCAATGGTTCCGCACCCCTTTTTTTCCAGAGTTTTCTGAGGTCATTTATGGCGATTGGTCCCTGGTCGAGGGAAGTTTTCGCGTTCACGACCCGGCAAATGTGGTCCAAATCGTCACCCGAGGAAAGGCCAACTCCAAAGCGACGTTCAATGCCGATGAACTCTTGATCAAAGACAAAGGTGTCAAAGTCTTCAAGCTTCTTGACGACGAGCAGACTTTATTCTACAACAACCATCGCATTCAGTCACCTCGATGAATACATGCCGCAGCTAACGCTTGCTGTTCTAAGACCTGCTTCTTGCGTTCAATCCTTGCGGACCCAGATTCAGTTTTTGAGAAGGCCATTGCAGTTTTCTTTTACCCTGCTGCGGGTAACCCGATAATCGGTTAGAACGCTTTCACCGATGAGCTGTGAATATAGACTTGTTGCATTTTCCGGATAGAGCACAATGGTTATCATGGAATCCACTTGAAGAAAGCCATACGTACCCGAGTGTTCCTCACTATCTGCGAACTCAAAGCGGTAATCACCCGGAATGCCATCCGAAACATCATCATCTTCGAAGACCATCAGTTCGGGACCGTTTTCTGCGCAGGATGTACACCCGTGATCCGCATCAATTTCATACGTTCCTATGATCTGTTCCTGGATTGGCTCGCATCCACAGAGGGCGCAAACAGCAGCTATAAAGTACCATTGATTTTTCATGCGGTGAACAAAGAGGCCGAAAGCTAAACCAAAAAAACGGGAGACCGCATCGTTGCAATCTCCCGTTTGGTAACCGGAGCGGGACAGTTCTCGAACTCTCTGTACGCCAACCTCGATAAATTCAACGCGGCAAAAGTCGAGTTATCTTCGTCAGATTCCACTTCGACCCTTACCGAGCGTTCAACGCTTCGAGCATCGTCATTGCAGCTAGTTTACCAAGTTCATTTGCAGCCAAAGGACTTGCGCCTGTGATTAGCTTCCTGTCCAGGCATACGGACTTATCCGCTTTGGAATTGACCACTTGGACTCCTAGTCCTTTCAACTTCTCGCTCAATCCCCAGTGCATTTTGCCGGGCAAGTAACCCAGCTTCGGAGTCATTGCATCCACGGAGTCAGGGAATACCGCCATTCGATATCCGTCGTACATGAATTTCTGATCGTCCCGAAGGGTACTCAAGAATGCCCCTGGACCATGGCATAAACTGATCGTAAAAACGTCGTTTTCATGGGCCCATTGCACGGCCTTGCACACATTCTGGTCTTCTGGAATCCCCAACATAGAACCGTGTCCTCCGGGCACAAACAAGGCGCTATAAGCGGCCTTCTCTTCAGCAGAAGCCTCATTGAAGTCTGCCAATTTCTTGGGGTTTTCAAAACTGCTTTTGAACTCCTTGTAGATAGCCTTTACCGCTTCGTCCTTTTGCGGAAACGCCCACATTTCAAAAAACACGGGCTTTCCTGTTGGAGTTGCAATTTCGAAATCGAAGCCAGCATTTTTCAAATGCAACATCGGCATCATGCAGCTTCTTCAAAAGAAATGTTTGCAGGCTTTTTGGAGACGGCTTCGGCAGCTACGGCAACAAACTCTGCAAGCGTGCCCATTTGTTCTTGAGGAACTCTTGAGAAAAGCGGCTTCAGGCCGCTTTTTTTTTTGTGACCAACTGAGGAGGCGGTACATTGAGCCTCATGTACACATTCACTCGGTTTGAATTCGCCAACAGTT
>JAURNO010000479.1 GCA_030830145.1 Verrucomicrobiota bacterium | reverse complement strand
CTTACAATCTCCGTGAGCGACACTGGAATTGACGCGATTCAAGCAACGGTGGAGGGCTCTTCCTTGGCGGTTGCTTGCGCTTCGTTGATGGGAGCCGCGGTCGAGAGCCTTTCCGAGGCGGAAGCTTTTGCTTTGGCTCACTCGGTCATTGCCTTTCTCGAGCGAGGTAAGAAAGTTGCACTCCCTGGGGATTTAATCGTGTACGAATCAATCGTGCGTTTTCCTGAGAGGCATGATTGTGCCATGCTGGCATGGCGTGCTTTGCTGGTGGCGCTTGAATCCTAGAAGGAACGACCGTAACCCCGGCCTTGTCCTCCGTATTGATTCCAGCCAGTACGGCGATAGGAGGAGTGGGCGTTGTAAGAATCGTAGTGGGATTCGGGCAGTTCTTTTAGAAAACGGCTTTGCATAAGGCGTACGGGCGTGCCTTTTTGGCTCGAAAGCATGGGGAATACAAGATGCAATGAGCGTTCCGCCCGAGTGGTTGCGACGTAAAACAATCGCCTTTCCTCTTCCAGATCGCTTTCCCCGTCAATGGCTCGCTTGTTAGGAAAAAGGCCATCCGCAAGCCCGATTATGAAAACATGTGGAAACTCCAAACCCTTGGACTGGTGAATAGTGGAGAGACGAAGGCATCTCTCCCCTTGGCGTACCACTCGATCACCCGATTCGGAGCTTAAGAGAACGAGTTGAGAGAGCATCTCATGAAGGTTTTCATGTTTGCTGGCAAAATCAACCAAGCTTTCGAGGTCCTCCTCTCTTCTCGGCCAGTTTTCATAGGTAGCGCGCAAATACTCCTGATACCACCCGTGAATCGCTTCATCCACAACTTTTGTCGGAGTCGCATTACCTGCTAGGCGATCAATTGATTGAAGAGTTTCAACCAGGGCCGTCCAATCCTCCTTGGCGTCAGCGGGAACTTTCTTGAACAAAGCCTCTTCGGCCAATGCGTCCGTTATTCTCAACTCTTTTTCTTGGGCGACCTTTTCCGCCATGGCGAGTAGCTTGGCTGCAGTTTTTTCTCCAACCTTTGGCAGAAGGCAGGCAAAGCGAAGGAAGGCCGTTAAGTCCTTGGGGTTTGCCACAAAACGAATTTGAGCAACCAGGTCCTTGACGTGGGCCTGTTCGAAAAACCTCATTCCACTCGTTATGACAAACGGCAATCCTCTGCGCGAAAGCTCGACCTGAAGTTCCATTGCGTGATAATGAGCCCGGTACAGAATAGCAATGTCGTCGTATTGAGCGCCGCTGTCTACGAGTTGTTCGACCTTGGATAAGACGAAATCAGCCTGTTGATAACCATCCATTGTTGGAACGACCACGGGCAGGTCCTCATGCGGTCTGGATGGCTTGAGGGTTTTCGAGTAACTGCTTTCCTCATCCCGATTATCGAGTATGGAGTTGGCCAACTTCAGAATTTCAGGAGAGCTTCGGTAATTAGTCTCGATCTTGAATATTTTAGTGTTGGGGTGTTTTTCGGGAAACCCCATGATTTGATCGAGGTCAGCTCCTCTCCAAGTATAAATACATTGAGCGTCATCCCCAACCGCCATGATTTGGTGATTGATGCCGATTTTGTCCACGATTTGAGCTTGCAGGGAATTAACGTCTTGGTACTCGTCCACAAGAACATGGGAAAACCTGTTCTGATAGTATTGGGCGGCGTCTTGATTGTTTGAAAGCACTTCCAGACAATAAACGAGCAAGTCGTCGTAATCGGCCAGGCCACGCTCACGTTTGACGTCCTGATATTCCCGTGCGAAATCATCAATTTTTGCGAGGAGTTCTCCATTTGACGGGTAACGGCCTTTGGCAATCTGTTCCACGGGAAGCATAATGTTTCTGGCGTAACTGATCAGTCCTTTGATCGGCTTTGCCTTCGGGTTTTCCTTTGACTTGAAAAAATCAGGATCAATTTCCCGTATTGTTTCATTAAGCAAGGAGTCGGAATCCCCATCGTCTAGAATAGTGAAATTTCTAGGCAGACCGACGGAATCCCCATATAAGCGGAGGATTTGTCCGCCGACACTATGAAAAGTACCACCAAGAAAGCGGTGTGCTCCCACGCCGGTCAGTTCCTCGACTCGGTCGAGCATTTGCTTGGATGCTTTATTGGTAAAGGTCAGCAAAAGAATTGCTTCCGGGCTTACTCCACGGGTGAGCAAATAGGCGACCCGGTATGTCAGGGTTCGTGTCTTGCCTGAGCCAGCGCCAGCCAAGACAAGTGCGGGGCCATCGGGGGCAGTTACCGCTTGAAATTGATCGTCGTTTAACTCGGACTTGAAATCGATCTCAGGGGATGCCTTCGCAGGCGGTGGAGATCCAAACATATCCTCTTCTTCATCTTCGTAGTCGTACACGATTCTAGCTTTCTCCTAAAGAGACAAATCGGGCAAGCGTATTCAGTCGAGGTTAGTCTGTAACGGCGCCAAATGATCTCTGTGGATGACTTCTGGTCTATTTTTTCCAGGAAATGCATCAAGCACTTCGGAATTTGTCTTTCCCCTTATGAGAAGAAGTTCATCCTTTCCGAAACGAGATATTCCACGGGCAATTGTTTTCCCGCTCGGGTTGATGATTTCGACGACTTCGGCTTTGTCAAATTCTCCTTTCACCTCGGTTAACCCACGAGCAAGAAGGCTCCCGCCATTCAAAAGAATAGCTTCACAGGCACCTTCATCGATTTGGAGGGATCCTTTGGGTTCAGGAAAAAAGGCAAGCCACTTCTTTCTCTCGTTCAATTCAAGCCCGGAAGGAGCAAAAAAGGTTCCTTCCGCTTGTCCATTGACGATTCCCATAAGATGCTGAGGGTTTTCTCCACTACCAATGAAAACTGCGCAACTTGATTTCGTTGCGATTTTCGCTGCCGTTATTTTGGTCGTCATTCCGCCGACTGCCGTGGGGCTTGTGGTTCCTTGAGCCATTTGGTCGATTGAGGGAGTGATTTCTGCAACGAACGGAATGAGTTGCCCGGCATCCGGGTGGGTCATCAATCCTTTTGCAGTCGAGAGAATGACAAGAAGTTCGGCCCTACTCAAAGAAGCCAAAAGGGCTGACAGTACATCGTTGTCCCCAAACTTTATTTCTTCGTCACTAACGGAATCGTTCTCGTTGACGATGGGTACGATTCCTCTTTCAAGCAAACTGGCAACGGTTTCCTGAACCTTTATGGAACGGTCTCTACTTTTAAAATCCTCTCGTGTCAGCAAAACCTGCGAGGCAATCAAACCAACGCTCTCGAGTGCTTCGCTCCAGGCATTCATGAGCAAGCATTGACCGACGGAGGCACAGGCCCTAAGAAGTGCGAGCTCTTTTGGCCGTTCTTCAATGCCTAACTTACCCATACCTAGGCCAACGGATCCAGAACTGACCAAAATGGTTTCGATCTCGGCTGTTTTCAGCTCCCTGATTCCTTCCGCCAATTGAACCATACGGTCCAAGTGAATGCGTCCTTCTCCAGCCGAAAGGATCCCGGTACCCAATTTGATGACGATTTTTCTCAACGGCCGAATCCTCCTTGTTCTTTTTTATCGTCGTTCAACTTTGAAAAGCCAGGGGGGCGGGTTGACTGCCGGGTTAAACCTTTCTCAGGTCTGCTTCCTTGGAAGCCAATGCTTGGTTGATTTTGTTGACGCAGTCATCGGTGTTTTTTTGCACGTCTTTTTCCGAACGCTTGAAATCATCTTCCGGCAGTCCCGCCTTTTGGGCATCCTTGAGGGAATCCATTGCCTCCTTGCGTGAAGCCCGAATACCAATACGACCTTGTTCTGCAAAACCTTGAGCCATTTTGCACAGTTCTTCCCTTCGTTCACCACTTAATTCGGGGATTGGCATTCTGATGATCTCTCCCGTAACGATCGGATTGATGCCGATTTTTGCTTCAAGCAAGGCTTTTTCAATGGGAGCAGTGGTTGACTTGTCCCAAGGTTGAATCTGAATCGTACGGGCGTCAGGGGTCGTGATGGCCGCAACGTCTCGTAATTTCATATTGGAACCGTAGACGTCTACGGTTATGTTTTCCACCATTGAAGTGTTGGCTTTGCCGGTATGAAGCGTTGAGAACTCATGCAAGACATGATCGACGGATTTTTGCATATCCGAATCCATCTTGCTGAAAATTTGGTCTGTTTCCATAATTTGATTGGTTGCTGGTTGTCTTAGATTATCGCTTTTCGTCCAATGGCAAGAGTCGCTTTTTCAATCGCTCACTCCTCCACGATCGTTCCAAAGCTTTTTCCTGAAACTGCTGATCTAATTGATTTCTTTTGCCTGAGGTCGAAAACGAGAATGGGCATCCGGTTGTCCATGCAAAGAGAGAAGGCAGTCGAATCCATAACCGACAGCCGGTTCTCAAGACATTCCATGTAAGTCAACCGGTCATATTTCTTGGCATCATCGTATTTGTGGGGATCCTTGTCGTAGATCCCGTCGACTTTGGTGGCCTTCAAGATGATGTCGGCTGAAATCTCGCTTGCCCGCAGGGCAGCAGCAGTATCCGTTGAGAAATACGGGTTACCTGTCCCAGCGACGAAAATTACGATGCGACCTCTTTCCAAATGGCGAATTGCTCTTCTTTGAATGTAAGGCTCGGCCAATTTGTCCATCGGTATGGCGCTTTGAACACGAACGACGGCACCCATTTTTTCCAACCGATCCATAAGGGCAAGCCCGTTGATGACCGTGGCAAGCATACCCATCGAATCACCTGTCGTCCGGTCGATCCCTTTGTCACTTCCCTGCAAGCCCCGAAAGATATTGCCACCCCCGACGACCAAGCCAACCTCAACCCCCATGTCGGAAACAGCCTTGATCTCTTCGCAAATATTTTCCAGTGATTGGGCGTGAATGGGTTCGCCTTCGCTTCGACTCCCCAAAATCTCACCGCTGATTTTCAGGACAACTCTCTTGTATTGAGGACTCATGATTTACCTGTGCGAGGGAGCAACAATCTTGACTTTAAAGGAGCGATGTTCATAGTTTGCAAGCGTAGCCTGGTGGTGTAATGGTAGCACAGGAGTTTTTGGTACTCTCAGTCGGGGTTCGAATCCCTGCCGGGCTGCCACTTTTACCTTCGGCCTTTTGTGGTTGTTTTAATTGTTTGGCGAACTGTCGAACGGGTCAAAGGGAGGTGGAGGAGGTATGGCGGGCACACCATCCGTTGAAGGTGGCTCGTCGAAAATATCTCCCAATGGAACCGAACTTGCATTAGCTTCCTCGAACGGACTTGCAGGAGGAGCGGGTTGATCATTTTCCGCGAACGGATCAACAGAGGGAGGCGGCGGAGGAACCGCAGGTGCCGCAGGTTGTGAGTCGTTTTCGAATGGATCAAAGGTTGGAGCCGGAGGCGGCGGTGGTGGAACGAATGCATCCGGTGCCGGCCCCTTTGGAGGAGCGGGAACTGCAGGTGTCACAGGTTGTGGTTCGTTGCTGAATGGATCGAAGGTTGGTGCGGGAGGCGGCGGTGGTGGCGGAGGAGGAACGGATACTGCAGGAGCGGGTTGGACTTCGACCGTTGGGGCAGGAATAGTCGGCGCCGCAGGTTGTGGCTCGTTGCCGAAGGGATCGAAGGTCGGTGCCGGAGCAGGAGGAGGAGGTGTTGCGGGCAGTGGAGTTTCCAGTGCCGGGACTGGAGGAGGAGATTCAGGCACTGGTGAGGGGGCAGGAGGATTGGCAGGGTTGACTGGGGTGAAATTATCCTTCCATTTTTTGCTTGGTGATGACTTGCCGTCTTGGGGGGGAGTAACCTCAACGGGAGAGCGGCTTGGTGGACGTGGAGGTTGGGGTATGTCGATTTCCGAAGGAGTCGCCTCGGCGGCAGATGACGATTCGACTCTAAGACCAGTCATGAGATCCTGTATGGGAGTTCCGTCCACAAACCTAAGCTCGGAGACTTTCTTGCCGTTCTCGTTCCACTCCGTGCAGATACCGTTTTCTTGGCCTTTTTCGAAATTAAAGTCGAAGGCAAGTTGTCCGTTGGAGAACCAACCTTTTGAGTTGCCTTGCATCATGTCGTCTATGAAATCCGAGACGATGCGCTTTTGTCCATTCTCATACCAAGTGGTTTTCAGTCCGTGCATTTGGTCCTTTTGGTAGGAAACGGACATGCTTTGCTGTCCCGACGGATACCACTCTGCGGCGGGGCCTTCCTTCAGTCCGTGTCGATAGAATGTAGATGATTTTTTGGCTTCGTCCGGAAACCACTCGAGTGCTTCGCCATGAGGCTTCCCATCCTTCATGTTTACCTCAAAAACTTTGACCCCATTGGGGTGCCATTCCTTTTTCGGTCCACTCAGGACGTTGTTTGAATAAGTCTCTTTTCGAAGTAGTTCACCTGTAATCCGGTATTCCTCAGACTCTCCCTCTCGAACGCCCTCGGAAAAACGGATGACTCTTCGCTTTCTCCCATTGTAGAAATATTCAATGGTTGGGCCATGGCGCTTTCCGTCTTTCCATCCGGAGACTGATTTTGTCGGGCTTTGTTCGAAAGTTTCTATGGCTTTCCCCGAGAATACTTCCGTTGGTCTCGAAAAGTTTCCGTCTGTGTTAGCTAGTCGTACGGTTCCCTCGTCATCAAGATCCAACCAATGCAGCATTACTGTTTGATCAGAGAATGGCCCTTGAGACGAAGGCGCGACGCATGAAGAAAAAAGCAAAATGAAGATCAGGCCAAGGACAGGTTTTATAAACATTTTCATCATGTAAATGTAATGCCGACAGGGTAACTCCGTTGCAAGAGGTTTTTCCATTGACATACAGGACCAAGGGCCACCGAAAAAAATGAAAGCCCCCTTTTTCAAGCTTACCTGAGTTTACCCGGAATTATCCTGACCAAACAGGAACTCCTCGAGGTCCCTTCTTTGTTTCTTCGAAGGCCGACCCTTGGTCGCTGGAAAACTAAGTCCGATTTTGAAGTTTTTGCTTTCCTCGGATGCTCGCATGTAAGATTCGGGAGGAGTCAGATCTTCGTAATACTCGTTCGCCTGGCTTGCGGAAACTCTCTTTTCGAGCAGATCCAAAACTTTGATTGTCTTCAGAAGCGAGCCTTTGCGAATTTCCAGGAGGTCGCCAGCTTGGAGCTTTCGGGAAGGCTTGGCCGTTCGCTCGTTGACTTTTACCCAGTTTCTCTTGCAGGCGTCCGAAGCAAGGGTTCTTGTCTTGAAATGCCTTGTTGACCAAAGCCAACGATCCAGTCGGGTGCCGGACATTACGAAGGAGCTGTTTTTATAGGCGACAACCTGATTTCGAGCGAAAAGACCTTGCCGGACTTAAGTTGGACTTGGAGGTTTTTCGTTTTTCCTCCGGGCAAAGCGATCGAAGAGACGTCGGATGAATTAATGCCGCTTTTCAAAAGAGCAAAGGGAAGAAAATTAAGAATCTCGGGAGGGTATTCCTTAAAGTCCGGGATCAGGAAATCTCTTTTGGATAAGCGCAGACCATCCAAAAGAAAAAGAAATCGATTTTCCTCCGTAAGCTTCAACCCTTTTGCAATCTTGTCCAGGGTGTCGGTTCCCGCTATTCGAATCCCGTTTTCAACGTCGTTGACGATTGAAGTGGCGACCCCACTGGTCTTTGCCAGTTGAGGTTGGGTCATGCCGGTCTTTTTACGGAATGACTTGAGCTTTTTTCCAAACTTTTTGGGCGTTACTTCCATGCGACCACCCTCAATGGTCGTGCGCATTGAGGCAAGTCAATAGATTTTGGTTTGTTATTTTTCCCTCAAGATCGCCCGGTAGATCTGACCTGAGGCATTAAGATCACCTGATTCCGAGTGATTACCATCGATGGGAATCAGTTCGATAAGAAATTCCTGATTGGTTTCAATGCCGGTCCTGTTCGTGTCCATGGCCCAAGATTTTGCCTTGGAGGTAGAATTGGCTTCGGCGGGCAAAGGATTGCTCTTGGTGGAATTCTTTTCATTCGAGTCGAACCAGCTTGAAAGGTCCTTCATGATTTGATGGACCTTTTCTTTGTTTTGAAAGTAAAGAGTGACGCAACCTCCAATGGCAAGAAGGCAGATCAGATACAAAATCCATCTTAATTTTTCGCGTTTGGGCTTGGGAGGCCTGGGTCCCTGTATGCTCTCATCCCATTCTTCCCATTCCCTTCTTTCCTTTGCCTTCTCGATTACGGCGCCGGTAATGATGGCTAGTTCGTAGAGCACGTAGAGAGGAATGGTCAGGATGCACAGGGTCACGGGATCTCCACCCGGCGTGATGAACGCGGCCGCGATCAGGAGGATAACGAGCACGAGACGGCGATTGTCGCGCAACTTTTTGACGGACAGAATCCCTATTTTAATCAGGAGGATGAGGACAAGTGGAAATTGGAAGGCTATCCCGACGGCAAAGGTTAACCAAATTACGGTGCTGTAGTAGTTGCCCGCTTCGGGACGATAAACGTCGAGACCGAGGACGTTGAAGGAAAACTCGATGGTAAAGGCCAAAGAGTAAGGCAGAATAAAGAAATAGGTCATGGACGCGCCAGCCAGAAAAAGAAGGGTGGCAGCGAGACAACCTGGCAAGAAAACCCGCTTTTCCTGGGGTGTTAGGCCAGGAACCACGAAGCCTCCGATAAAATAAAGAATCAGAGGAAGCGAAATTCCAATCCCACCGAGAAAACAAATCTTCATGGCAATGAAGATAGGAGAAAAGGAACGAATGACCTGGAGCAGG
>JAURNO010000478.1 GCA_030830145.1 Verrucomicrobiota bacterium | reverse complement strand
GTGGTCGGAAACCAACCGGTATGGAAACCTAAAGAATTACAAGGCGGATACAGGCGAGGGTTTGTACCGCCGGAGCATGTATACGATCTGGAAGCGCACCGCCGCCCCGCCTTCCATGCTTTTGTTCGATGCCCCAAACCGGGAGATCTGCATGCCCAAGCGGGCCCGTACCAATACCCCTTTGCAAGCTTTGGCTTTGATGAACGAGGTGACTTATGTGGAGGCCGCCCGGGCTCTTGCCCAACGAATGATGAAGGAGGGCGGGGATTCGGTGGAGTCGAGGATCGTCACGGGTTTTCGTCTGGTCACCGCCCGTACGCCCGACGAGGCCACCTTGAATATTCTCCAAGAGGGTTTTGAGGGGAGGATCAAGGAATTCGAAAAAGACCCCGAGTCCGCAAAAGCCCTGATTATGGAGGGCACTTCCAAACCCGATCCTTCGCTCCCCGCTCCCGAGCTGGCCGCCTACTCGGCCACCGCAAGCATACTCCTCAACTTAGACCGCGTGATCACCAAGGACTGAACTTTTACGACGATGAACGACTTCAACAACCTTCTCCTTTCCAAGACCGACCTGAGCGCCACGCAGGATTTCCTCAACCGGCGTGTTTTCCTTCGCAACGGGGCAGCGGCCTTGAGCGCCACCGCTCTGGCCGGGTTACTCCCCCAACAAACCATGGCCGGGCCGGGGGATACCTTTCCGAATTTTCCCGCCAAGGCCAAGCGGGTGATTTATCTCTTCCAGTCGGGGGCTCCCTCCCAGATGGACTTGTTCGATCCCAAGCCGGGCATGAAGGAGCATCATGGAAAGGATTTGCCCGACAGCATACGAAAGGGCCAGCGTCTGACCACCATGACTTCGGGGCAGAAGAACTTTCCTATTGCTCCCAGTATTTTTAAGTTCGCCCGGCAGGGAAAGTCTGGACATTGGATGAGCGAGGTCCTCCCTCATCTTTCCAAGGAGGCGGACGAGTTGTGCTTCATCAAGTCGATGCATACCGAGGCGATCAACCATGACCCGGCCATTACTTTTTGCCAGACCGGGCCCCAGTTGGCCGGCCGGCCGTGCTTGGGGGCTTGGCTGAGTTATGGCTTGGGGACGGAAAACAAGGACTTGCCCGCTTACGTCGTAATGACTTCCTGGGGCACGGGCCGGCCCAACGACCAACCTTTGTACGACCGTTTATGGGGAGCCGGCTTTCTGCCCACCCAGCATCAGGGGGTGAAGTTTAGGAACTCGGGCGATCCAGTCCTTTACCTTTCCGATCCAAAGGGGATCAACCGCAAGATGAGAAGGAACATGCTCGACGAGATCGCCAAGTTGAATCGCAAGGATCGGCAAGTGGTGGGCGATCCCGAGATCGATGCCCGTATTTCCCAGTACGAGATGGCTTTCCGTATGCAGTCGAGCGTGCCCGACCTGACCGACGTCTCCAAGGAACCCAAGCATATTTTGGACAGCTATGGCCCGGATGTCTTGAAGCCCGGGACCTATGCCGCGAATTGTCTGCTCGCCCGCCGCATGGCGGAGCGCGACGTGCGTTGCATCCAGCTCTTCCACATGGGGTGGGATCACCACGGGGGATTGCCCAATGCGGTCAAGGGACAATGCCGGGATGTCGACCAACCGACCGCCGCCTTGATTGCCGATCTTCGCCAACGCGGACTTTTGGAGGATACCCTGATCGTATGGGGCGGTGAGTTCGGCCGCACGATTTATTCGCAGGGCAAGTTGACGGCGACCAATTACGGCCGGGACCATCACCCCCGTTGCTTCTCGGTCTTTTTGGCGGGGGCCGGAATCAAGAAGGGTTATTCCCTAGGGGCCACCGACGACTACTGCTACAACATCACGGAAGATCCCGTGCACGTGCACGACTTGAACGCCACCATCATGCACTTGCTTGGCGTCGATCACAAGAAGCTCACTTACCGTTTTCAGGGGCGTGATTACCGCTTGACCGACATCCACGGGCATTTGATTAAAAAGATCATGGCCTGAGGTGTGGTTTCTCTCTTGGGGCTTACCGGGGAAGGTAATCAATCCGATTCTTGCCTAGGACTGGTTTGGCTTACCCTCTTTTTTCGTTCTGCTTCCATCGATTGCCCGAAGGGCTTCTTCCGCACCCATGGGAAGAGAAAGAGCTCCTTGAGGAACTTGGGAGTCTCTTGGGTTGATCCGGAGGAAAGTGCCTCCGGATGATTTCCACGCCTGTTCGCAGGTCATGCGGACGGTGGGGATACTTGACCCCGCTCCGAGCTCTATGATGCATAGGTCGGGGTTTTCGTTTTCCATCAACCATTTGTTCAGTCCCCTGTTTTGTAGGTTGGTGCGGGTCGGATCCCATTCCCAATCGGAAAACATGAGGATATTGGGTCGGGCCAGACCTCCGCAACAAGGGCAGGAAGGCAAAGGATCCTTGGCTCGGAGAGTTTTTTCATCGATTTCAACGCACAGGCTCGGTTCGACCGCCCAAATCGGTTGCCCGCATTGATCGAGACATTGCAGATGCATGAGGGAACCGTGAC
>JAURNO010000477.1 GCA_030830145.1 Verrucomicrobiota bacterium | reverse complement strand
GAGCCAGTTTTTGGAGGACGACTTGTTGACCGGAGCCATCGAGCGCAAGGTGGCGGAGGTGTTCGAACCGGAGGTGCTGAAAAAGGCATGAGCGAGTACTTTCCATTGATCATGGGCGTTGCCCTTTTCGTACTGATGATTCCGGTGGTCTACCGGATTTGGGTCGGACCAACCGGATTCGACCGGATCTTGGGGGTGAACGTGATCGGCACGAAGACCACAGTCTTGCTTGTCATCATCGGCACCGTTTACGACCGGGTCGATATGTTCGTTGATTTTGCCATCGCGTACGCCTTGCTTAATTTCGTTAGCGCCATCGTGGTGTCGCGTTACTTGAACCGCACGATTTCTCTCAAGGAAATGGAAGCCAAGGAGAAAAAGGCCAAGGCATGAATTCGAATCTCATGCAATTCGCGTTGGCAAGTGCATCCGCCGAAGGGGAGGGGGTTTTGCCTCTGCAATGGTTGGGCGTTTTCTTTGGTTGCCTGGGCCTTCTTTTTTTCCTCGGTACCGCCGTCGGGATGCTCCGGTTTCCCGATTTTTACACCCGGATGCATGCAGCGGGAAAAGGGGATACTTTGTCGACCATGCTCATGCTGATTGGTTTCGCCCTTTTCACGATGGATGATTTCTCCCTGTCCAGTTGGCTCTTGTTCGTGAAGATCATGGGGGTGGTTCTTTTTATTTTCATTTCCACGCCCACGAGCTCGCATGCCCTCATGCGGGCGGCCTTCGAGGATGACGAGATGCCCATGACGGAGGAGGACTTGAAGAAATCCAAGAAAAGAAGAAAGAAGAAGTAAGATGGGACTCGAACTTTTCAATACCTTCATTTTGCTTCTTTTGGTGGCCTCCGCCTTGCTTGCCTTGCGGGTCAAGGATTTGATCACTGCATCGGTCGTCTTCGGGGTCTACAGTTTCCTCATGTGCCTGCTGTGGGCCGAAATGGGCGCTGTGGACGTGGCTTTTACCGAGGCCACCGTTGGCGCCGGAATCAGTACCGTCATTATGGTCGCGACGATTTTCAACCTCAAGAGAAAGTCTTCGGATTAATGAAGAGACTTAGCTTGATTTCAGTTCTGCCTTTGGGCTTTTTGCTTTTGTACGCATCCATTGACTTTCCCGAATGGGGAGCTGTCCAATCACCCTCATAGGCTTCTCCGGTATCTTCGCATTTCATAGCTCAAACCGGAGTGGACACCGAAGTGCCGAACATGGTCACGGCGGTTTTGGCCGATTACCGCGGTTTCGACACGATGTTTGAAACAGTAGTCGTCTTTATCGCGGGGTTGGCTCTTCTTGCCATCCTCAAGAGTTCATCTTCGAGCAAGCGGATCAAGCGCGAGCATGAGGTGGAGGCGGAGCCGGATCTGATCGTAACCAACACCGTCCGTCTGATCGTCCCGGTGATTCAAATTTTTGCGTTCTACGTCCTTGCCCACGGTCACGTTAGTCCGGGCGGTGGTTTTCAGGGCGGTGTTTTGATGGGAGCGAGTTTTATTCTGGTCGCTCTTTCCTGGGATTTGGACGAGGCGTTGGCCCGTTTTTCCCTCAACCGGTGCATGACCGTGGCGGCTTTGGGCATCTTCATTTACGCAGGTATCGGATTGCTTTCCATGGCCCTGGGCGGGGAGTTTCTCGATTACGCCGAATTGCATAAAATTCTCCCGGTTAGCCCGGAGATGGCCCGCTACCATGCCATGTTGGGTGTTGAGATTGGGGTCGGTTTTACCGTTGCCGCTATCATGTTCGCTCTTTACGCAAACCTATCTTCAGGAGGTCGTCTTCGAGACGGCCTTTGATTTATTTTGCCGGCGTAGTGATGTTTGAAGACGTATCCATTATTCTGAACGACTTGTTTTTGGAGAGGCTCAACTACTTCATTTACGTGGTTCTTCTTTTGATCGGGCTTCATGCCATGATTTCGAAAAACAATTTTATCAAGAAGTTGATCGGCATGTGCATTTTTCAAACGGCCATCATTCTTTTTTACGTTTCAATCGGGGTCAAGGATGGGGCGACCATCCCCATTTATCTTCCCGAACATGATCCGCATGGAGAGCAAGCTTATGCGGCGGGTGGACCGGAAGCCCTGACCGTCGAACAGGTTGCTTCTTATGCCAATCCTCTCCCGCACGTTCTGATGCTCACTGCAATCGTGGTGGGAGTCGCCACCCTTGGTTTGGCCTTGGCCTTGTGCCAAAAAATTTATGAAGGGTATGGGACGGTGGAGGAAGACGAACTTATGGTCAAGCTCGAGAAGGAGGATGCCGTCCATCGAAAGCCACCTACCCGTACTGCCGGCAAAAGCACCTCAAAACCCAAGGCTTCGTCTCGGGCGAAAAGAGCAGCTTCGGGTCCCGCCGGCAAGACCACCGCCTCCAAGTCCACGAAAAGTTCCGGCGCCCGAAAGACCAAGGCTCCCTCCAAGAAAGCTCCGGTCAAGAAGACGCCGGTCAAGAAGACGGTTCGTAAGTCCACCCCTAAAAAAGGAGATTCGAAATGATG
>JAURNO010000476.1 GCA_030830145.1 Verrucomicrobiota bacterium | reverse complement strand
GATAGCTTCCGTCCTTTTCGGCAATTGCCTCAAGGGTACGGATGATGGGGACTACCGAATCTTTTTTGCCCTTCCCCACCTTGGCGGTTGTCTCTTTGTCCTTTGAAACCGACTGGGTGCTGGAAACCTTCAGCTTGTTCCCCTCCTTCGCCACCAAGGAGTCCCTCTTTTCCGGTGTGGCTTCTTCCTCCTTGGATTGGAGTAAATCGCTCTCCCTTTTCTTGCCGATGGAAAGGAGCCCCTTCTCGGGTTTACCGGATTCAGAATCCTTCTTGCCGGACTCAGAAGCTCGTTCGGTTTGCTTGAGTGAACCGGGTTCAGCTTCACTCTTTCCGACTTCTGCGAGCTTGGCGGTTTCCCCGATCTCGTTGGCTTTGCTTTCGTTTTTAACGGACTCCACCGGTTGCTCGGTTTGCTTGAGTGAACCGGGTTCAGCATCGCTCTTGCCAGATTCGTCAACCTTGGCGGTTTCCCCGATCTCGGAGGATTTGCCTTCCTTTTTACCGGACTCCACCGGTTGCTCGGTTTGTTTGGGTGGACCGGAATCAGCGTCGCTCTTGCCAGATTCGGCAACCTTGGCGGTTTCCTCGACTTCGGAGGGTGGACCGACCTTTCCGCTTGCCTCGGCTCCCTTTCCATTCGCCCAAACCGAAAAAGGGAAAACGAGAACCCAAAGAAAGGAAAAAAATACAATCCTAATCATGGGTATTGAAAAAGTCGTCAACTCGGGCGCGCGTGTTCATTATAAGGGTCCTTGTTAAGCATTAGCGCAACTCAACCCTTTGTTACAATTATTTTATTCTTTTTCAGGGTTTTATGAAAGATGGGGAAAGATTGGGACTCGTCCAACTCAAGACTTGCAAACCCTCGGGTTCTTCCTCATTTTCAATGGTTCTTAGATGCCCGGATGGCGGAATTGGTAGACGCGCTGGATTCAAAATCCAGTTCCCGCGAGGGAGTGAGGGTTCGACCCCCTCTCCGGGTACCATTCCAACCATCCTTTTATATGGAAGCATTGATTCGCAGAGGGCGTGAGTCCGACATGCCCGCCTTGCGGGATATAATCAACCATTACATCGCAAATTCGATCGTCACCTTCGAGATGGTTGAAATGTCGCTCGAAAACCGCAAAACTTGGTTCACACAGTTTACCGAAACGGGTCGTTATCAACTTTTCGTCGCCGAAAAAGACAAGGAAGTGGTCGGCTACGCCGCGAGCCTGCGTTTTCACCAGAGACCCGCCTACGCACCTTCCGTGATGACGAGCATTTACCTCCATCCCGATCACCTCGGACAAGGAATCGGGGGAAGAATCTACGAGACCTTGCTCGACGAGTTGAAGAAAGCCGAAGACGTCCACCGGGCATATGGACTGGTCGTCCTTCCGAATCCGGGTTCGGAAAAACTACACGAGAGGCTGGGCTTCCAGGTGGCTGGCGTTCTCAATGAGGGCGGCTACAAATTTGGTGAGTATCACGATGTCCGTATGTACGAACATCGCCTGGGGAAGTGACCCACTCTGTGATCAAAGGTACTGCTGACACTTAATCCATGTGACCAGGGAGAGGACGCAAAGAAGAGCCCCCCCCGCAAAAATCCAAGGGAACGGACCTTGCGGTTTTTCCATGAATTCAAAACCGCATTCCTCACAGTTCATCTCGTCACGCTTTCTTTTGGTATCGCAAAACGGGCATGCATCATGACCGTGGGAATTTCCCAGACGAAGAAGAAAGACTAAGAGAAAAGGACAAAAGAGAAGAAACCAGACAAGACTGACTAAGTTCATCTTTCTAAAATCCTACCGGGAAGCATTTTCAGAAAAGCTATACCGCAAATAAACAAATAACCCCTGAGACAATAACATCGCCACAAAGACACCACTCATAGCTGCCGCTACCCGTAATCCGACTGACTCAGGGTCATCCAGATTGCTCATTGTGCATATAAGGCTGAGTATGACGGCCATACCACCTCCTGCTGCGGCATAGCCTCTGGCATTGTCGGATATTTGGCAATACTCGCGATTGGCAACCGGTTTTCGGACAAGGGCAAGAAATGCCTTGGGCAGGTAGGCCAAAAATTTTGAGCGATGGGTGCATAAGAGACCGAAAAATATTGTGCCTACCACAATGATAATTTCGGCTGGATGGACGAGGGTGATGACATTTCCCCCAGCAACCACGAATCCGAAAATTACAGCCGTAAAAAAGCCAATAATCCCGAAAACGCGGAGGATGGAGTCTGTCAGATCGAAGGTGTTATCATGTTCATTCATGAGTAAATGTTTCTTAGCAAGGTCATGAATGCAAATTATAATTTAATTTTTATTGAAATACACCAAATAAGGAAACGACTAATTTTGGGGAACTATTTCTATTATTTGGGGACTAGCTGGGAAGAAGATCGCTCACCATCTCACGCTCTTCGTTGAGCTCGCTGACGGAAGCGTCGATCTTTTCCCTGGCGAAGTCATTGACCGGAACCCCTTGGACAATTTCCCAATTTTCACCGTCCGAACGGATTGGGAAAGAGGTGATGAGCCCTTCCTTGGTGCCATAGCTCCCGTCCGAAGCCACGCAAACGCTGTTCCAGTCGCCCTCCGGGGTCGGGTTGACAAGGGAACGAACCGTGTCGATGGCGGCATTGGCCGCCGAGGCGGCCGAGGATGCGCCCCGTGCCTGAATGATGGCGGCACCGCGTTGTTGCACGGTGGGAATGAAATCGACGTGAGCCCAAGTGTCGTCGGAAATGACGTCGGGAGCGGATTGCCCGCCGATCTTGGCATTGTAGTAATCGGGGTACTGGGTAGCCGAATGGTTACCCCAAATCGTTACGTTCGAGACCTCGGAAACTTGAACCCCTGCCT
>JAURNO010000475.1 GCA_030830145.1 Verrucomicrobiota bacterium | reverse complement strand
TTCGACTTCATTGCGCTTGTGCCACTTGCCCCCCTTGTGAACCATCCAATCGGCGCCGTAGTCGTTCGGTGAATACATGATTCCATCCGAACCGACAATCAACAAGCCGCTGTTCTTGGGGTTCTGACCATGGAAGAGTTCCTTCGGAGGAAGGTTCTTGATCCCTTTGTTGTCCTTGCCGTTGTTCCCTACTTTACCCTCGTACCAATGGAACTTGATGGCTCCGTGTTTGTCGCACTTCGGGAAATGCAGGTTTATGCTGGCCCATGAAGGAAAGGTCTCGTCGTTGATCGGGCCCGTGTTGACGGACTCGATTAAAGAAGGTTGGGTCAATTCGCAAGCCATGAAAGCCAAATTGGTCGTATGGCAGGCCATATCTCCGAGCGCGCCCGTTCCGTAGTCCCACCAACCACGCCATTTGAACGGCGTGTAGGCGGAATGATAGGGACGCATGGGAGCAGGCCCGATAAAGGAATTCCAATCCATGTGCGAAGGAACGTCCATCTTTTCGCTGGGTCGCGCCACAATCCCCGGGGCCTGTGGCCAAACAGGGCGGTTCGTCCAAGCATGAATTTCCTTCACTTTGCCCAGGCCTCCCGCACGAACGTATTCCGCTCCTTCCCTGAGACCGTCGGAAGCGGTGCCTTGGTTACCCATCTGAGTGCATATCTTGTGCTCGCGGGCATACTTGGCCAATTGTCTGGCTTCCCAAACCGTATGAGTCATAGGTTTCTGAACGTAGACGTGGATTCCTTTTCTCATGGCAAGCATCGCCGCAGGTGCATGGGTATGGTCCGCGGTGCTGACGTTAAGTACGTCGATTTTGTCGCCGAACTGGCTGATCATTTCGCGATAATCACTGAATTTGACGGCATCGGTATGTTTGCGCACGGAAACGTCAAGACGCCTCGCATCAACATCGCAAGCCGCCACGACGTCACCATGCATAGCCAAGGCGTCAAAATCACCTTTCCCTTTTCCGCCTACGCCGATGCCCGCAACCTGAAGTCGTTCGTTTGCTCCGAAGACTCGGGAAGGAAGAAACGAGAAGGAAAAGGCAGCGGATGCGGATGCCCCGAGAAACGCCCGGCGTGAGTAATGATAAGTAGTGCGATGTAATTTCGTCATAATAATGAAAATTTCGTAAGAACCTTTGTTTCTTTATGCAAAGCGCTCAGCGAGCAAGGGAAAATTTCACTTGTGGAAAATTTTTCCAGTGGACAAGTTTCATTTCAATCAGAAATCGCTTCCTTGTCCTTTGCCTTTTTACCTTCGCCCGTCTTTTCTTTTTTCCTCACCTTCTCCAAGTACTTCTGACGATCGGGGAAAGATAGTTGGTGAAAATTACTCATTTCGCGAGCTTTTGCCTCCGAATCCAACGTTTTCCAATATTTCCTCAACGAATCCTGCCTCGATTGAAAATCCTTCATCATTTTGGTTCGGGCAGCAGGAGCATTTTCCCGAAAGCGTTTCAACCTACCCCGCATGCTTTTGCGTTCCTCGGGTGTCATCTTTTCAACGTGCTCAATGGTTCTACGAATCACCTGTAGTCGTTCGGGTGAAGCCTCGAGAAGAAAACGGAGCAATTCCATTTGCTCTTCGCTTGGAGGCCTCCTCTTACGGTGAAAATCCAGACTCGTCCGATTTCCCTCATAACGCTTGAGCTCGGAATTACCCTGAAAGCGGAATTTGCCCTTCAACTCTCCTCTCTCATCAGCTTCTGCAAGATTTGCCGTCAGAAAGATGAACAGGGATTGGAAAACAAGTGGAATTCTCATGACCATCATTAATCGAAGGGTTGATCGAGCATGACAAGCAAATCAAAGGTTGATTCATCCGGCAAAGCTTCCCTCCAGTTCATCTCTTGCGGCAAAGCCATCAAGTCTTCAAGTAATTCCTTATCGGAATCAAGCAAGGGTTCGACCGATTGAACTCGGGCGACGCTTTCCTGGGAACTTCGGGGCATTTGAAAATTGAAAGAAAACACTACAAGCAGACAGGCAACCATGGCCAATGGAACAAAACGAATAAGATTTTTTTTCGGAGCATCGACTTCGTTATCCGTCAAAATCTCCCGAGCTAATCTTGCATCGGTAAAGGCCGGTCTTATTTCGCTCTCCTCCGCTTGAAGGAATCGCTCGATCCGTTCTTCTTGTTGATCAGGTTTTATATTCATGATGTTTGGTCTGTGCTTGAAAGAGATGATTTCAAATCAAGTCGGGCTCGGTGAATCCAAGTTTTCACACTCGACTCAGTAGTCTTCATGACTTCGGCAATTTCCTTGTAGCTAAGCTCTCGTTGAACCCTAAGCAGTAGAGCGGTTTTCTGATTTTCAGGGATCAGCTCGAGTCGACGAAGCAAAACCTCGTTCCACTCCTCAAGATTTCCGAAATCCACGCTGTTTCTGTTTTCTATATGTTCGTCGGAAACGATTTGGGGACGCCTTTGTCTTTTTTTTATTTCGTCGATGAGCAAATTTCGGGCAATCGTAAAAATCCAAGTTGAAAACTTCGCTTTGGGGGCGTAACGGGCTGAGGAACGATAAACCCGAATAAACACTCTTTGAGTCAAATCCTCGGCATCTTGATGATGAGTAAGAGAACGAAGAAAAAAACGGTAAAGTGGCAATTTCCATAAGCCAATCAACTCTTCCATGGCCATCTGGTCGTCCTTGGAAATTCTTTTCATCAAAGTAACTTCTTTTTCGCTTCGGGCAGAAGCGTTCCCTTCCGCGTCGTTCATACAAAGCAGATCAAGGCTATTTCCGGACAATATTCGCGCTCCATTCATTCTCTTTCAAATATTGAGAACGAAAAAGAACTGAAAAAGTTTCACTCAAACCAAAGAAGCAAGTGGTTAACGATCCAACGGAATGACCTGTACCGCATCGGCGATCACATAGCCCTCCGTCCCCTCGTTGCTGACGGTCACCGAATAGGACTTTCCTTTCTGGAAAACAAAGGATCCGAGCGAATGCCAAATCAATGCACGGTCTCCCTTCTTCCTTTGGTCCAAGGTTACCTTGACCAAACCCTTTTCGTGTTCGACTTCGTAATTCACTTTTCCCGCTCGATTGGCGGATGGCACGAAAGAAACAAGGATTTCATGCAATCCATCATTGGGAGCAGCGAATGGAAAGTTAGCCGACCGCACACCTTTTCCCCCATTCTCATCATGAAAATAAGACGACCCGACAAAAGGACGAAGGGAAGAACTCTCGACCCAATCTCCGGCAAACTTGACTTGCTCCCCGTCAATGACCATTCCGGTCAAAGTCTTTGGATCAATGCCGTAACCACGGGCAATTCGATTGCTTCGTTCAAGTTTCAACACTTGCCCGTCTTCTCGCAAACGCTCGGCTAGTTTTTCGTAAGAAACATCTTGTACCGCCAACTCGTCTTCAATGGAAAACACCGCAGCGGTAGCAGCCGACTGGCCAAGAATCATAAACACCGGCTCCATTCTGATCGAACCGAAAGCGATATGGGAGGAGGAGACGCAAACCGGGACCAACAAATTCGAGCACTCCGACTTCTTGGGAATAATTGCCCCGTACGAAATCTGATAAGGCCCCCCTGGACCGACTTGAATGTCCCCTTCGTTCAGCACGTATGCCTTGCCGTTTTCGTCCTTAGCCACGTAACGCTGCACGTTGTGGGAGTCCATATTGTAGGATCCCATTCCAACGGTGCGTGGCGTTTCCTTTGTTTTACGGACATGCAATTCGGTCATCACAAAGTCACTCACCATCCTGCGGGCCTCCCGAACGTAGATCTGATGAGGCCAATGACCATTATCCGTAAACTCATCTTTGGCGAGCCCCCATGAACTCATCTTTTTACGAACGTCTTCCGGGACTCTGGGATCATTACAAAGAAAATAGAAATAGCCTTTTTGATACTCTTCGTGCTCCCGTATGATCTTCTTGCGTTCTTCGTAACTAGCTTCGGGATACCGATAATTCATGCCGATGTTGTCGGTACTGAAAGGGCCATTGTTGTTGGTATCGGTTTTGGCATTGGGAATCGGATCGAATTTGCCAAACACATGACGCGCCCCCATTTGCAGGGTACGCAAGAGAAGCTCGTATTGCGCGGGGTCGTAACCATTTGGCTTGGGAAAAGGCAATCGATTGCCCGGAACTTGCGTAAGACACAAACGAAAATTGTAGGCCTGCATTTTCGCATCGCCCGAACCCTCTTCGCCCGGCGGATCCTGGCTGATTCTGGCCAACAAACCGCTACTCTCATCTCCGGCCACTACGAAGGGATCCACCTTTCCTTTGAACTGATGAGAACGGGCATTCCTCGTTTGTACGCCACTCAATGACTCCCCGTACAAGGAGATGGGTTCGCGACCAACAAAATAGGAAACCCCTGCGGAAGCCATCAAATCTCCCTCGTAGGTACAGTCCAGAAACATTTCTCCTTCATACTTGTCGCCGGACAAGGTGGTGATGGATTTGATTCGTCCCTTTTCCATATCCACTCCCTTCTCTCTGTCCAACCACTGATTCCTGAAAACTTCGAGTTCGTTTTCTTTCACCCATGATTCAAAAATTTGTTCCGCTACGTGTGGTTCGAAAATCCACATCGTGCGCCGGTCTCCATCGATCGCCGGAGTTCCTTGCCCACGATTTCCATACTTTTCCATATCCTGCCATTTCCAAGATTCGACGCTCTGGTAATGCCGCCAAACACGGTGATAGAAATCACGGGCAATCCCTCCGATGGCCTCCTTCCGACCACTGTCAGTCCACCCCAAACCGCTGCTTGAAAGACCACCGAGGTGCGTATCCGGAGATACGACCGCCACGGACTTTCCCATTTTTTTAACTTGGACGGCGGCACTAATGGCAGCCGAGGTCCCTCCGTAAATCACGACGTCCCTTTTATACGTTTCCCCCACTACGATCCCAATCGACATGTGCAACCCAAGCAAAAAACTTGCAAGCCCCGCGATTCTTTTTGGTAAATTACACACCTTGTTTTTTCCTAACCATCCAGTACCCGAATTCAAGGCTTATTTTAAGAATCCGAATATATCACGCCATGAGGCTTGAAATAATTTCTAATTCTTCCTGAAAACGATCTTCTCAACAACACAAAATACAATGAAAACAATCATGACTTCCTGTCTCTTGCCCCTCTCCTTATTGATTTCCGAGGGGGCGAAATCCAACCACGGCAAACTTACCTTGGTTCCTCGGCAGACCGAGGAAAGCTTTCAGCCTAAAGATCATTCGCAAGGCTATCGCTATCTCCTCTACAAGCCGAAATTGAAAGTAGCCGAGAAAGCCAACCCCAAACTCCCTCTGCTTGTCTTCCTGCATGGTCGGGGTGAACGCGGAGACAACTTAAACCAAGTCAAGAAGCATGGTCCTGCCAAGATCGTGGAAACCAAGGACCTTCCCTTCATTATTGCCTCTCCTCAATGCCCTCGAACCGACTTGTGGTGGAAACCAAAGATCGTTGCCGGACTAATCGACGAGCTCTTGCAAAAGCATCCCGTCGACCCGACCAAAGTCTACCTGACCGGATTAAGCCAAGGGGGCTTCGGCACCTGGGCTACGGCTGCCCAATACCCTGATAAATTCGCGGCCATTGCTCCTGTT
>JAURNO010000474.1 GCA_030830145.1 Verrucomicrobiota bacterium | reverse complement strand
GTTCGGCTCCCATTAACGCATGGTTCAAGGAGCACTTGAGGCGCAACGGATTGAAGTGAACTTTCCGCCGGGTGAAAAATCAAAAGGAAATGCCTTTTGATCTAGCGTTTTAACTCTCTTCCAAATAGGTTTTTTACAATGTCGTCTTTTGCCATCAGGCGTTTTTCAAGAATTACCCTCGTGGTCCTCTTCGGTTTGCCTTCACTACTTTGGTCGGCAATCGATTTCAATTCAGAGGTTCGTCCGGTTCTCTCGAACAACTGTTTTTTTTGCCACGGACCCGATGGCCACGAGCGCAAAGCCGACCTGCGCCTCGATACCGTGGAAGGAGCGACCCGCGACCTCGGAGGTTATGCCGCCCTTGTTCCCGGCAGCTTGGAGAAAAGCGAGATGTGGGCCCGTATCATAAGCCCGGATTCCGACGACGTCATGCCTCCGCCCGAAGCCCACAAAGTGATGACGCCCAAAGAGCGCGAAATTATAAAACAGTGGATCCTCGAGGGCGCGAAGTACGACGAGTATTGGGCCTACCAGCCTCCAGGTAAAACACCTGTCCCTGCCATGGGCAAGGATTGGTCGGATCATTGGATCGACCGGTTCGTTTATGCAAAGCTCTCGGAAAAGAATTTGAAGCCTTCGCCGGACGCCGACCGAATTACCTTGGCCCGCAGGTTGCATTTCGATCTGACCGGTTTGCCTCCTCGCCCCGATGAGGTGGACTCCTTCACCCAAGACAAGAGACCGCTTGACCAAGTGGTGTCCGATCGGGTTGATGCCTTGTTGGCCAAGCCTGCTTTTGGCGAACGAATGGCCACTTACTGGCTCGATCTCGTCCGGTTTGCCAGCACCGTGGGATACCATGGTGATCAGGATCACCCAGCGGCACCTTACCGCAATTACGTGATCGATTCCTTCAACCGGGATCTTCCCCTCGATCGATTTACCCGGGAGCAACTTGCGGGAGACCTGTTCGAAAAGCCGACCAACGAACAATTGGTCGCCACCGGCTACAACCGCTTGCTCCAAACCTCCCACGAGGGGGGCATTCAGCGCAAGGAATACCTTGCCATTTATGCCGCCGACCGGGTACGCAATGTCTCGGCGGTATGGATGGGAGCAACCGTGGGGTGTGCCCAGTGTCACGATCACAAGTACGACCCTTACACCATAGGCGACTTTTACACCTTGTCCGCCTTTTTTGCCGATATTCATGACGACGGATTCACTGGCAACAGCTTGCCCACCGTTCGTCCTCCTTACATCAAGGCATACCCCGCGAAAGTCCGGGAGGAAATGGAGCTTCTTGAAAAAGAGATTACCGTTTTGCACCAGGCTCCTTCCAAAGGCAAAGCTCTTGAAGCATGGTCCGCCAAATATGCCGTTTTGCGGGCCAAGTTGACCAAGGAACGAAACAAGGAAAAGAAGTCGGCCTTGCAAAAGGAACTTCAAGAGATCGAGAATTCGGGAGTCGATGGAGTACCCAAACCAGAGTTTGCGGCCTATCTTACAAAATCAAAAAGACTCGAGATATTGGAAAAGTCAGGACAAAATACCATGGTCACCAAGGCCAAGGTTCCCCGGGAAATACGTATTTTACCTCGGGGTAATTGGTTGGACGATAGTGGTGAAGTCGTGCTTCCGGCGATTCCAGAGTTTATGGGGGTGCGTGAACCAAGGAAGGCCGGTCGTCTGGACCGGCTTGATCTTGCCGAGTGGTTGACCGATCCCAAAGACGGATCCGGTGGCTTGACCGCCCGCGTTTTTGCCAACCGTTTGTGGTACTTATTCTTCGGAGAGGGCCTGTCGCCTTCTCTGGAAGATTTTGGTGGTCAGGGCCAACCTCCGACCAACCGTCCCCTGCTCGACAACCTCTCCGTGGCCTTGATTGAAAACGCCTGGAGCATAAAGAAGACAGTCCGCCTCATCGTGACGAGCCGGGCTTACCGCCAAAGCTCCCTCGTTTCAGACGAATTGGCTCGGCTTGATCCGGAGAACAAATGGTTCGGTCGACAAGCCCGCTACCGGCTGCCTGCCGAGATGATTCGGGACAATGCCCTTTTTGTCAGTGGCTTGCTTCAGGAGGGTGATGCCTTCAACTTTTCCAAGCCCTACCAGCCGGAGGGTTACTACCGACACTTGAATTTCCCCAGACGTTCCTACCGTCACGATACGGATGCCAATCAATGGAGGCGCGGGGTATACCTGCATTGGCAAAGACAATTTCTGCATCCCATGATGAAGGCTATGGACGCGCCGTCCCGGGAAGAGTGTACCGCCAAGCGTCCCCGTTCCAACACACCCAACGCGGCCCTCGCCCTCCTCAACGATCCCACCTTCGTGGAAGCGGCCCGAGCTTTCGCGACGCGAATAATCAAGGAAGGGAAGGGAGCCCCCGAGGATCGGATCCAATTTGCCTGGCGGACCGTTTTGTCCCGGGAGGCCAAGAACGAGGAAATCGCTCTCCTGGTTAGTCTTTTCAAGGAAAGCGAAAAGGAATATGCCGCCCACCCGGAAGACGCAAAAAAGCTTCTCGAAGTTGGCTTGGCCTCTTCAGACGAATCCCTTGATCCCTTGGAACTGGCTTCCTGGACAATGGTCTCCCGGGCCCTTTTGAACTTGGGCGAAACCACCATACGAAACTGAAATGAATCAACCAAGTGATCCGACCGCCCTCAAGAGAAGAACCTTTCTTAATCAGGCTGGGCTGGGTTTGGGGATGACGGCTTTTCATTCCCTCTTGTCTCGCGATCTATCGGGAGCAACTTTGGAGCAAAGCCTTTCACCCATGCTGGCAAAGGCCAAGCGGGTGATTTTTCTCTGCATGTCGGGCGGCCCCTCTCACCTCGAGACTTTTGACTACAAGCCCAAGCTCGACCAAATGGACGGCAAGCCCATGCCCGAGTCGTTCACCAAGGGGCAACCCATCGCCCAGTTGCAAGGACAGGCGTTGCGGGTTCTTGGCCATCAAACCAAGTTTCGCAAGTATGGCGAATGCGGCCAATACGTAAGCGATTTCCTTCCCCATACGGCAAAGATGGTGGACGACATCGCAGTCATCCGTTCGATGGTGACCGAACAAATCAATCATGACCCGGCCCATACCTTCATGAACACCGGTACCGTCATAAGCGGTCGCCCGTCCATGGGTTCATGGGTGAATTACGGACTGGGTTCGGAATCTCAGGACTTGCCAGGGTTCGTTGTCCTGACCAGCGTGGGTGGTCGCAACCCCCAACCCATCGCCTCGCGTCAATGGTCTTCCGGTTTTCTGCCCAGCCGTTTTCAGGGAGTCGAGTTCAATGCAGCGGGGGATCCCGTCCACTATGTGAGCAATCCCTCGGGCGTTTCCTCGAAAACCCAATCTTCTCTCGTTCGAACGATCACCGCCCTCGACCGCAAGAAAAACGCCATTTGGAGGAATCCCGAGGTCGACACCAAGATCTCCGCCTATGAGATGGCCTTCCGCATGCAGTCAAGTGTTCCAGGGTTGATGGACGTTTCCGACGAACCCGCATCGGCCCTCGAGCTTTATGGAGCCAAACCGGGCGATGGCAGCTACGCGTCCAATTGCCTTTTGGCTCGGCGCTTGGTCGAGAGGGGCGTGCGTTTCGTTCACTTGTACCACCGCGGATGGGATCACCATGGTGGGCTCGCCAACTACATGAAGATTTGTTGTGGCCTGACCGACCGTCCCACCTGGGCTCTCCTGACCGACCTCAAACAGCGTGGTCTGCTCGAAGACACTTTGGTCATATGGGGTGGGGAATTCGGGCGTAC
>JAURNO010000473.1 GCA_030830145.1 Verrucomicrobiota bacterium | reverse complement strand
TTTTGAATCCAAACTCAAAAAAAGAACGAAAATTTATTTAGAGTAAAAAGCACTCTCTCCTTCGTCTGCAAAACACGTTTTACTCCTGCACCAATTTAGCTCAATCAATATGCCAACAAAATCCACTTCAACGAACAAGACTTCCCAAGAAACGGCCCTCTCGAAAAACGACGTAGAGGCCATAGACGAACTCCGGGAGTCATACGCAGGAATCAAGGAAGAACTTGGAAAGATAATCATAGGGCAAGAGGAGGCGATCGAAAGGATGTTTCTATGTATGTTATCCCAAGGACACGCTCTGCTTATGGGAGTTCCCGGATTGGCAAAAACTCTTTTGGTCAACTCGATATCCCAAACAACTTCTCTGTCTTTCGGGCGCATCCAATTCACTCCCGACCTCATGCCTTCGGATGTCACGGGCACCGAAATTCTACAGAACAAAAAGGATGGAGACGGCAGGGAATTCGTCTTCATCAAAGGACCGATCTTTGCCAATGTAATCCTCGCGGACGAGATTAATCGGACTCCTCCCAAGACTCAATCCGCCCTCCTTGAAGCGATGCAGGAAAAACGGGTGACGGTTGCTGGAACCAATCACCAATTGCAGGAACCATTCTTCGTGCTTGCCACCCAAAACCCGATCGAACAGGAAGGCACTTATCCACTACCTGAAGCCCAGTTGGACCGCTTTATGTTTCTAATCCGCATGGAGTACCCCAGTCGGGAGGAAGAAATTTCCATTGCCCGGCAAACCACAACCGGAACTTTACCCAAACTCAAGAAAACCATCACCGGAAAGAAACTCAAGGATTACCAACAACTAGTCGAAAGGGTACCCGTACCTGACCATGTCCATGAACTTGCCGTTGATCTAGTGCGAAGAACCCGACCCAATTCGGACGAATCTCCCGCCTGGCTAAAAAAATGGGTCCAATGGGGTGCAGGCCCTCGAGCTATTCAGTACTTGATCAAAGGGGCAAAAGCACGCGCCGTCTTAGAAGGAAACTACATGACTTCCATGGAAGACGTGGAGGCCGTCGCAGACCCCGTTCTCTTTCACCGAATCTTAACTAATTTTCATGCACGATCCGAAGGGATTACCAGTACGGAAGTGGTGCAAAGACTGATCGAAGACGCTCGTAAAGAACAACGGTAAAGACATGGCTAGACGCCGAAAGACCTATTTCCATTACGTCGATCAAGATTCTCTTTCCCGAATTTCCGGGGAACCTCTGCTCACCCCTTTTCCGATGGAAGGAAGCGTATCGGGTCATCACCGCAGTCCACACAAGGGTTCCAGCGTTGAGTTTGCCGAGTACCGGGAATACACGCCGGGCGAAGACCCAAGAAGGATGGATTGGAGAGTATTCGCCCGGACAGACCGGTATTACCTCAAGGAATTCGAGGCTGAAACGAACCTCCGAGGCCAATTCGTATTGGACTGCAGTGGTTCCATGAGTTTCGGAACCCCGGCAAGCAAGTTCGAATACGCAAAAAAACTCGTCTCCACTCTTTCCTATCTCTATGTCGGGCAGGGGGACGCCGTCGGCTTGCACACCCTCAGACACAAGAAGCCTCAAGTCCTTCCTGCCAAAAGGAATCCCTCTCAGGTCCAGGAAATGCTCGAGATACTTGGACCTCTCAAACCCAAAGGAGAAACTCTTCTTGCTTCCTCTCTTCATGAAATTGCCGCAAGCGTGCGCATGCGAGGAATGATATTCATCGTTTCCGACATGCTAGAGGACCCAGGCGAAATAATGGATGCAGTTCTGCATCTTCGTGACCGCAAACACGAAGTCGTTCTCTTTCATATTTTTGACCCTCAGGAATTGGATTTCACCTTTGACCGACCAACCCGCTTTGTGGATTTGGAAGGAGCTGGTTCTCTCATTACCGAACCTACCGTCATTCGGGAAGAATACCTCGCTCGGCTAAACGAACACGTTCAGGAACTCAGGCAAGGTTGCCTGGAATCACAAGCCCGTTACCATCTCGTTCGCACGGACAGTCCCCTCGTCGATGTCATCGATGATTTTTCATCCGGGCGGATCGGCGGCAAAGCGGCATGACCTTCCTTCAACCACTTGCCCTTTTTGGGCTTCTGCTTGCCTTTGCTCCAATTGTCATTCACCTGCTGAATCTTCTACGGCACCGAACTCAACCTTGGGCCGCGACCCGCTTTCTTTTTCAGGCTAGAAAAAGTTCATCGCGTATCTCAAAACTCAAAAGATGGATCACGCTTCTCTTTCGGATGCTCGCCCTGGCCGCTCTTGCCTTCATGATCGCCCGACCGATGACCGGCGGTGACTCCCTTTTTTCTTTCTCTTCCGGAAGTCCGGAAGTACTCGTACTGATACTTGACCGATCGGCAAGCATGGAGACGAGAACCGAAAAGGACCCTCGAACCAAAAGGACCAAGGCACTCGATGCCTTCGAGTCTTTTGCCAAGCCTTGGACGGAAAGCCGATTGGTCGTTATCGACACGGCATTGGAAGACCCATTCTTCATAGACAAGGCGGATTCGTTAAAAGATGAAGCATTGGAGAGGTTTTTCGGACCCACGGACACCTCCGCCGATCTGCCCGGCACCCTGTTTAGGACTCTCGATTGGCTTGAAAAATCAGGTGTGGGAACTGCTGAAATACTTCTTGCCTCGGATATGCAGACAAGCAATTGGAAACTCGATCGAAATTCCGAAGTGATGCAGAAGATCAATGCAATCCTCACGGAAAAGAAAGATTTGTGGAAACTGAATCTCCTGAACCTCAACGATTCCGCACCTTATAATTTCAGCCTGACTATCGATCGGATCAACCGCAGACCGGGACGAATTGAACCGGTCGTAAATCTTAGCAAAAACGGACGAGGAAACGAAATGATTCGGTTGTCCATAAACACGAACGGCTCACCGGAAATCGTAGACCTCCAACTCCCATCCGAAAGTATGCTTTGGAGACCCAAGGTCGATCTGAAGAACGAACCCGAAGAAGGATGGATATCGATACTTGGGCCCGATGATTTTTGCCCGACAGATAATGTTTGCTTTCTTACTTACGGGCTAACGACTCCTCCCCAGGCGGCAGTACGGGCCTTCAATCCTCGGGCAAACTTGGTTCTGCGTTCCGCCTCTCAATCCGAACTCGGAAAGGTTGCGGATGCCTTGCCGCTTAATGCCCTGAATGAAAAGGAACTCCTTTTACGCAAGGTTCTGATCCATCAGGGAAAAATAAACCAGAAAGACGAAAAAATCCTTCAGGACTTTACCCTCAATGGCGGAACGCTCGTGCTCTTCCCTCCCGAATCTGTCAACTCACCAAATTCCGGATTTCTATCTTGGGGAGAACTTGAAAAAACGGACGAGAAAGAATACTTTCAAATCAGTGGTTGGAGAAGGGAGTCGGGCTTGCTCGCCAATTCTTCGGATGGCAACCGACTTCCCCTGGACCGTCTGAATATCAAGATGCGTCGCATTCCCACACAAGGCGAACCTCTTGCCTATTATTCGGATGGCAAACCTTTCCTCACCAGCATGACAGTTGGTCAAGGAGTCGTGTACGCCTTCTCTACACTTCCCCTCAAAGCTTGGTCCGAACTGGATAACGGATATGTCCTGGTCCCCGCCCTTCAGAGATTGATCGAGGAGACCTCATCCTCCGATTCCTTGACGCAATCATGGGCCTGTGGAGGGAAGGAGACAAAAGAAGCGGAACTGTTCGAACACATTGACGAAGAAAACGCTAAAGTTCCTTCCCTGCATGCCGGTGTTTACAGGATTGACGGTCGACTAACCGCCGTTAACAGACCACAAGAAGAAAACGAAAGAAGATTCCTGGGAAATGAAGAAATCATTAGTCAATTGCCCGGAATTTCACCTCGCCTCATGGAAGAGGAGAATTCCTCCGATTCAACGAATCGATCGGAGGTTTGGTCCTTTTTTCTGATTCTTTGTCTCGTCTTGCTCCTCGGTGAGGCATTCCTTGGACAACCTGCTCCCGCAAGCCCCGGCAAAGCTGTTTCGACTCATGCTTGAACTTTTCGATTGGCGACTGAGTTGGGACTGGTTGGACTTTTTACTGGTTCTTTTGGTCTTGGGTCTGACTGCCTATCTATCGCGAAAAACTTGGATTCGTTCGGGCGGAAAGAAAACTTTACTGGCTCTTGAAATCTTCCGTTTCTCGATCGTCTTTCTCATATTGGCTACCCTACTCAACCCAGAACAGGTGGAGAAGGAACAAAAGGAGAACGAACCGGAAATCGCCTGCCTACTCGATGTTTCGGGTAGTATGAGCACCTTGGATACTCTCGACTCGAACGGTTCGGTCGAATCCAGAATCGACTGGGCCCGCAAGGCATTGGAAGAGGATTGGAAGAAGGCACTCGAGCAAAATTCTACTGTCACCACCACCACTTTTTCTTCCAAAAGCGGAACTCAAGGCACTGATCTATCAGGAGCGCTTGGCGATGCTCTGGAAAACTCAGGCAACCTCAAAGCCGTTCTGTTTCTTTCGGATGGAGATTCCAACACCGGAGCCTCCGTTCTTTCCCTTGCCGGCAAATGCCGATCGGCTTCCATTCCCGTATACAGTATTCAAATCGGAGCACCCAAAGCTTTGCCCGATCTTTCCTTGGAAGAAGCCTTTGCTCCGTCCTTTGCCCTTCAAGAGGAAAAAATAACGGTCAACTACAGGATAACGAATACTTTTGAAAAACGCCAAAGGAGCACCCTCAAACTCTTCGCCAACGAAGAACTCGTTTCCCAAAAGCCTCTTTTGATTTCCGCCTCCGACGAAATAGCAGGCAGCATGGTTTGGCTTCCCCCAGGAGAAGGGAATTACGAATTGAGGCTCACCGTTGAAAAAGTCGAAGGCGAGAGCTTGCCTGGGAACAACGAGAGGATCATCTCGACACGGGTTGAAAACAAAGTGATCAAAGCCCTTATCGTTGATTCCTTGCCCCGTTGGGAATACCGTTTTCTGCGCAATGCCCTCGACCGCGACCCCGGTATCGACATGAAATGCGTACTCTTGCACCCTGGTCTTTCCCCTGGGCAAGGCAAAGACTACCTCTCCGAATTTCCCCGCACGAAGGATGCCCTGGCCTCCTTCGACGTCGTTTTTCTCGGTGACGTAGGGATGGGAGAAAACGAACTGAGTGAAACCCAATGCAACAACCTGGAGGAACTGGTTCGGTTGCAAGCTTCCGGGTTGGTCTTTCTTCCAGGAAGAAGAGGAAGGCAACTGACCTTTTCAGACTCACCTCTGTCGGATCTTTTGCCTGTCGTCTACGACCCGGAAAAACCTACTGGGCTCGGTACTGCCAATCCTTCAAGCCTCGAATTGACTGCTCGCGGAAAGGATCATTGGTTAACCAACCTAAGGGGGGCCGGGGAGCCCGACAGACAATTTTGGGACCGACTGCCGGGCTTTCATTGGTCGGCCATCGTAAGCAAGAGCAGACCGGGGTCGGAAGTTCTTGCCGTTCATTCGAATTTCCGAAACGACTGGGGACGAATGCCTACCCTCGCCATCCGGTATGCCGGAGCTGGCAAGACCCTATACCTGGGAAGCGATGGAGCATGGCGCTGGAGACGAGGAGTCGAAGACAAATACCATTATCGATTTTGGAGCCAAGTTGTTCGCTGGATGGCCCACGGCAGGTATCTGGCGGAAAAAGAAGGCATTCGCGTAATCCCTGATCCCGAGCGGCCCAAATCCGGGGAAAAAGTCTTCCTACGCTGTATCGTCTTGGACAAAGCGGGTTTTCCGATGGAAGACGGGGAAGTCGAAGGCGTGGTTTTGCACCCGAACGGACAGAGGGAAAACCTTCGCTTCATTCCTGATGAGGAGGGTCCAGGCGTATACTTGGCTTCCTTTAAGGCGAGGGAACCGGGCACCCTCAACATGACCGTAAACACCCTGCCCACGGAAAGAGAACTGAGCCTTGATTTGAACGTGGAAAGGCCGACCAA
>JAURNO010000472.1 GCA_030830145.1 Verrucomicrobiota bacterium | reverse complement strand
CCCCGATTCTCTTCCTAACCGGACTTCTCCCCTCCGCCTCAAGCGCTTGCCCTTTAGGCCGAACGAGGGGCACGTCCTGCGAATGGACAAGGACGGAAAGAAAATCGAGGTCTTCTGCGGTGGGTTGCGCAACCCCTATGGCATCGCCTTCAACCGGGACCGGGAAGCGTTCACCTACGATGCCGATGCCGAGAACGACATGGGTACGCCCTGGTACCGGCCGACCCGGGTCAAGCACTTGACTAGCGGGGCCGATTTCGGATGGCGGGCGGTTACCGGAAGCTGGCCTCCGTATTACCCCGATCACCCCGACAACTCTCCTCCCACCGCCCATATCGGGAAAGGGTCTCCCACCTCCGTTAAATTCGGATACAAAAGTAAGTTCCCCCCCGCTTATCAGGATGCTCTCTACGTTCTTGATTGGACATTCGGCCGTATTCTCGCGGTTCATCTTTTGGAGCGCGGATCCGGCTATGTCGGCTGCCCGGAGGTTTTTCTCGGAGGCCGCCCCTTGAACGTAACCGACCTCGCCTTTGGTCCCGACGGAGCGATGTATTTCGTGACCGGTGGTCGCCGAACCCAAAGCGGGCTTTACCGGGTTTCTTATACCGGTACAAACGCTCCCCGCAGCCGATCCACCCCGCAGCAAACCATACGGTCCGAATCCTCGCAAAAAGCCCGGGGAATTCGTCGAAGCGTGGAAGAGCATCATGGAAATGCCGTTCAAGATCTTGCCAACTTTTCCCTTGGTGATGGTTTGTCCGGCAAGTTGATCTTACTTTGGGTTCATTTGGGAAGTCCCGATCCTCGCATTCGACAAGCCGCCCGCATCGCCCTGGAACATCTTCCCCTCGACCGCTGGCGATCCGCAGCCTTGTCCCAAAACGGAGAACCGAGAGTTCTCTTGACCGCTTGGACTGCCCTGATTCATGCCGAACCCGAACAATCGTCCGCAATCCTATCTAGATTGACCAAGCTCGATCCTGGTTCGCTGGACGAAGACCTCACCCTCCAAGCCTTGCATCTGCATACTCTTTGCCTCACGGGCGGCCCTGGACTATTCAAAGAAGCGATCCTTGCCCAACTTCGTCCGCTTTTTCCAAATTCTTCCGAAAAACTAAACGTGTCGCTTGCTCCTCTGCTCATCACTCTCGATCCGGAAAGAGCCGTGGGTCAGACTATCGAATTATTGGAGAAATGCGACGACCCGGTTCGAACGGTTCATTACCTTCACCACTTGCGCCAAGCGAAGACCGGTTGGACCCCGCCTCTGCGGGAAACCTACTTTCGAAAACTCGGGGAAGCCACCGGTTATGTCGGGGATAGCAGGGGATTGCCTACAAGCCTCGGCAGAATCAGGAAAGATGCCCTAGCCTCGGTGGCCGCTGTTGAGAGGAAACGATACGAAGCCATGTCTTCCGGTAAAGTGGGTCTACCCCCCCTGCCTGATCTTTCGCAGAGGAAGTTCGTGAAGAATTGGAATCCGGATGATTTCACCGCAGAACTCGGTTTTAAGTCTGGTCCCAAGGCTGGTGCTTCGGGAAGAAAAGCGTTCGAAACCGCCCTTTGCAGTCGCTGTCATCGTTTTCAAGGTTCGGGCTATGCGGTGGGCCCCGACTTGACCGGAGTGGCCAGCCGGTTGGGGCGATCGGATCTTCTGCGGGCCATTCTCTTGCCTTCCGATTCGATCGCTCAAAATTACCGGACCGACATTCTTGAATTAGTCGATGGACGAACCTTGGCCGGGCAAATCATTCCTACCCTCGATTACCGGGCACCCTTCCTTTTGCTTGCCGAGAATCCTCTTTTACCTGATCAAACAATCAAGATCCCCAAGGTCGATGTGCTGAAAAGAAAGCGTTCCGATTTGTCCATTATGCCAGCGGGCTTGTTGAATAACTTAAGCAAACAAGAGGTTCTTGACCTTCTTGCTTACCTGGAGAGTGCCGGCAACTAGGCCAGGACTTCCTTCATCTCGCCCGTGCTGTCGGCGAAGGAATCCGCTTTCACGCCCAGGCTTTTCTGAATCGTTACGAAAAGATTGGCAAAGGGGATGTCGGATCCGAATTTGAGGTATTGACCATGGCCGTAGCCCATGTTCTTTCCTCCGGCAAGGACCAAGGGATAATTGTTGTTGTTATGGGTCTTGCTGTTGCTGCTTCCGTAAAGAATGCAGCTGTTGTCGAGCACGCTTCCGTTGCCCTCCTTCATCTCACTGAGGCGCCCGATCAAGTAAGCCAGGCACTTGGTTTGGTAAAGATCCCATTTGCCTTTGTTCTCAGCACCGAGCCCCTTGCCTGCTCCATGGGCCAACCCGTGGGCATCTTTGGGGAAACCCAGAAGAGAGGGGAATTTGTTGGCGATGGAAATGGCTCCGTGCATGCTTGCCAGTTGGTAAGTCACAAATCGGGTGGAGTCGGTCTGAAAGGCAAGGGCAATCAGATCAAGCATAGTGTAAATGAGTTTCTCCGGGGTCTCATTGTCCGCATCCAGGCTGAGACTCTCTGCATTCACTTTTGGCCGGGGCACGTCCAACCATTGAGCGGAACGCTCCACGTCCTGTTCGATCTCGCGGACCGAGGTAAGATACTGATCGAGCTTGTCTTGATCGGTCTTTCCCAACTTGCGGTGCAGAGACTTTGCGTCATCAAGGAGCAGGTCCAAATGACTGCCCGTCCGAGTAAGGCCTTTTCTTTGGGCATCGACGGATTCTCCGGACAAGCCAAACAGGCGCTCGAAAACCAGAGCGGGTCGATTGAAGGATGGAATCGGTTGACCGGTGTTTGAAAAAGAAAGCGTGTTGGCCCGCGTGGGCATGCCCGTGCCACCGTCAGAGGAAAGAGCAAGGCTGGAAAACCGTGTTTCTGATCCGAGGCGATGGGTATGAGCCATAAACTGGTCCAACGAGATTGAGTTTTTCAGCCCGGTGGCCCCGAGGCTCATTTCTTCGCCGGTAAGAAAGGTGTCACCACTGTCGTGCCCGCCGATTCGTCGAACCTTGGGGTGGGAGAGTCCGCCCAAAACGGTGACTTGGTCACGCCAAGGCTCCAGGGGTTCCAAGGATTTGTTGAAGGTGAAATCCCGGCCCTCGCCTTTTGGAAACCAGTTCCAATCGGCAAACTCACTGTCCTTGCCGGGTAAACTCACTCCATAAGGAAAGTAAATGGAGCAAAATCTTCGCGGTGGTCCGGATGGCGCAGAACCGGCCAATGATTCCATCCACGGCAAAGCCATGCAAATGCCCGATGCCTTGAGCATGGCTCTTCTGTTCATCATTGATTTGCCTAATATTTTCATAATTTAATGATGATTAAACTAAAAATTTAATGCGAACCGAAAGTTTCGCTGAGAACGATATTTTGGATCAGACCCGACAACCTGTATCCTTCTTTGGAAAAGTCACTTTTCAAGTCATTGACCAAAAGCTCGTCCTCAAGGGTTAAGGATCGCCCCAAAGCATAGACAAGAACTTTTGAGCAAAGGGCATGAGCAAACTGATCCTTGCGGTGGGTAAGAATGAACTGTTTCAGTTCCATCACTCCGTTTACCGGGTGATTGCCGGGCAATATGGTGTCCGAGGTAATTGGCTTCTTGTGAACCGTGGTTTTCTGTCGCTTCAATCCGATTGCACTGAATTCCTCCAAGGCGACTCCCCACGGATCAAGAGTACGGTGGCAATCATTGCAAGATTCCTTTTGCCGATGAACCTCCAACTGTTCTCTAAGACTGAGATTTTCAAAGTTTTTTACGCTTTGCTCGATTTCGGGTACGTCTGGCGGGGGTGGTTTGGGTGGATCATGCAGGAGTCTCTCACGGATCCATACCGCCCGCCGGATTGGATGAGATTCGGTTCCGTCGGATCCGTTCAGGTGGACGGAGGAGTGACCGAGTATGCCTCCCGGGCGATTTGTTCCCTTCAGGGAAATTCTTTCGAACCGCTGAGATTTGGGTCCTTCCATTCCGTAGTGTTTGGCCAACCGGGCATTGAGCATCGTGAAGTTGGCGTCAATGATTTGCATCATTGATTCGTCTTGGGTCAGGATCTCCTTGAAGAACTCAATGCTTTCCGACTGCATATAAGGTTTCAGGCGGTTATCGAAGCTTTTGTGGTATCGCGGATTGACCGCAACCCGGTCGACTCCGCCAAGGTCGAGCCACTGTCTGCTGAATTCCTCGGCGAACCTTTGAGCCTTTGGATCTTTGAGCATTCGGTGGACTTGCCCGGCAAGAACTTTTCGGTCAGTGAGTTTGTTCTCATCCGCGAGCGACCGAAGTTCGTCGTCGGGCATGGACGACCAAAGAAAGTAGGACAAACGGGTAGCCAATTCGTGAGAGGATAGGCTCTTGGGTTTGCTTTTTTGAAGGTCCGGATTGCTCAAGTAAAGAAACTGGGTGGACGCGAGACTGGTTGCGAGGGTTTCCTTCAAAGCCAGAACGGAGGAGTTTTCCTCGACCCTGATTTTCTCGAAATGTTGGTGCCATTTCGCCTTCGTTCGCTCATCAATCGGAGTTCTCCAAGCTCGTTCGAGGAATCGGGAAATAACTTTTTTCGTAGTTTGGGCTTTGGACAAATCCTCATTGGATTTTACGATTTTTTGATGAGATACGGGAGGCCAACTCCGATAATGGTCAGCAACGAATTCAACCGAATCGATGATGATTTTGGAGAATGCCGGGTCTTCCGGATAATATTTGGTTTTCTTCTTTTTTATCTTACCCTTCTTATCCTTGGTTTCCTCCACTCGTTCTAGTTGCTTGGGCGGAGGAATGCCGTCATCAAGCCCATTCCTAAAAGTAAGCACGCCGTTGATCTTGTCATCGGGAACGTTAGCCAGAGTCATGGGAAACAATTGAGCATGGGAGGAGATTTCGTAAGTCTTGGTCTCGTTCGAGTCGATCACAAGATCGGGTAAATCACCTTGTATGTTCAAGGTAAGCCCGGCTACGAAAAACCCATAAGTTCCCTGGAGGATGGGAGAGGCTCCGCCGGGAATAGACTCCTTGCGGGCTTTGATCCTGATCGTAAACCTGCCGGTTTTCGGAGGACTTTTGAAATTTCCATGCCAGTAATTGACCCGTCCCAATCGGTCGGAGGACTTGCCCATGTACAATTTGCTGCTTGGACCGCGGATGTTCCCCTTGTTCCATTGTACTTCGGACACATTGGCTTCGGGTTTTTCGCCCTCGTTCAAAATCAAACCAAATGCCTTGCGGGCCGTTTTCAGGTAGTGCTCGATTTGCAGGGCAGACATGCCGAGCGATTTGCCGTTATTGAGAAACCCGTCGGGAGAGAGCGGGTCATTGGACAGACCCAAGGTGAAATCCATCTTCAAGCCGAGCAGATCTTCCATGGTGTATTGATATTCATTCCTGTTCAGGCGCCGGATCACGGCTTCGGAATCATCGCCCTGCATCTTTCGGATGGCATCCTTCAGATTCGCATCGATCCATTCCGTAATGACTTTACGTTGCTCGGAGTTAAGGGGTTCCTCGTCTTCGGGAGGCATTTCTCCCAGCTTGATCTGATCCGATGCATCGTGCCAAGTCTCCGCCGCGGCCCGGTCCTTGAGGAAGTCAGTGGAGAGGGTATCGAATCGCAACTTGCCCTTTTGCTTGTCCGGTCCATGGCATTTCACGCAATGAGACTCGAGAATGGGGCGAATGTCCTTTTCATAGGAATACAACGAAGCCTGCCCTGTCTTGGCTTGTGTCAGGAAGGTGCTGAACAGCAGGAAGCCGGACACCCAAATATAGTATGTTTTTCGGTACGAAAGCACTACCATTTACCCTATTCCAACCCAGGCCTCCGCAAAAGAAAAAAAACCTGTTTTCCATGTGTTTTTTGTTCGCTTGCCCAGCTCTTTTTTCCCTTGGTTAAAAGAATTCAATCGATTTACCCATCACCCAATTACCATGAAACGATCCTTTGTCCTTTTTCTTGTCT
>JAURNO010000471.1 GCA_030830145.1 Verrucomicrobiota bacterium | reverse complement strand
GGCCTGCTTTAACCGGCTCACCCAATCGAAAGGGATAATCCGAAAGTAAGCCTTGGTCAAGTTACGGTAGCGCAATTGGATCTTCGGGAACGGAGCATTCCACACCCGCTCGGTGGAAACCGAAGAGGACTTCGATTCGATCTGGTTGATCAGGTTCTTGCATTCCTTGCCACCCACGCTGTCGGGAAAAACCGCCGCTCCCCGCTTGGCGAGCTTATGGGCTTCGACGAGCTCACCTTCGCTCCGCAGGACCTCGGCACTTCGAAACATGGCCCGGGCCGACATCTCGTGATCGGCCCATTCCCGGGCAAAGCGCTTAAGCACGGCCTTGTAGCGGGCCTTTTTCTCTTCCCCGAAAGACTGGCTGTACCCGAAACGCAAACGAAGAAGGTCGGCCTCAACGAAGGCATCCTGGTTTTCACCGTCCTGATGAAAGCCAAGAAGGTCCTGATAAAGTCCGATCGCCTTGATCTTTGGGGACTCATCGTCCTCCGAATCGATTTCCCAAGCCATGAAGTCCTTCGCGGATGCGAAAATCGGACTGTCCGCGGAGAGAACGAAGGCATCCTGTGCCTTGGATCCGGCTTGCTCGCCTGCGGAATAAAAACGCAGGGCATCATGAACGACAAAATCATACAAGGTGGGACGGTAGCTGTCGGGAACGGACCCCGGATTGAGAAGAAAGTCATAATCTTTGACCGATTCCTTTTTAAGGGTCTCGTGATGGGAGAGGGTCTTTTGGAACTGCTTGTCGATTTCGGAAAGGATCCGGGGCAAGTCCCAAGTGGTGATATCCCCCCCCGGAGCTTCCGCAGTCCGGGTCCTTTGAGTGAAGCGCCAACGGTTTCGCTGAAAGTACTGCCAATACCAGTTGGAAAGGACCGCATTCATCATGGGTTGTAATTCCTTGGGAGCCTTGGTCATCTCGGCCTCCATCCGGGCAATTTTTTCCTCGGGCTTGCTTCCTTCAATGGCCCCCTCCAAATTGATCTTCTGGGCAATGGCCCGGATGGCCACGGCATGGGCTTTCTCCTTCAGAGCACGCTCGATCAAGGGGTCGAGCTTCTCGATCGCCGTCTTGGGCAGACCCTTCTTGGTCGCCTCCTCAACTTCTTCCCATTGATCGACGAGGCTCGCAGGTCGGGCTTTTTGACCGATCAGGAAAACGGCAAAGCCAAGAAACAGCGACGAGGCTGCATAGGGAATCATTTTCTTCATGTTTTGAATGAATTTAGTAAGAGCAAAGGGAGCAAGCTCTCAATTTGTAGAGGATTGATTTCAATATGAACCCGTAAGACGCGGCGAAAGAACTTTTATTAGAAAAAATTCAAAAAAACTGCAAAAGCCCAAAAATGAGGAGAGATCAAGGTGTGACAACCTGAGCATTCAGCTCGACCTTGCAACTTGTTCCGTCCTCCCCCAAAAGGGGAAAAATCCACTTTTTGCCAGGAACCATTTCGCGAAGAAAAACGCCGCCGCCTCCTTTCATGGAAACCATGGACACAAGTTCGGATCTGCGGGTGGCATTCAAGTATACCCGAATTTGACGCCCCTTCGTTTCAAGAATTGCACAAGGGTCTTTGTCTCCCTCGACTCGGAGAAATTTTAGACCGCGTCGGGTCTGCCCGGGTTGCAAAAAAAAGGCGCTGCCTCCCTCAACGGAAAGGGAAACCCGGGGTTGCCCACCGATCGAAAACAGGCCACGCATCTCGATCTTTTCTATCTCTGTGCCTTTTTTCTTCAAACTCTCCAATGCCCGCTGGGCTCGTGCCTTGATGCCCTCAGGGCCGCCAAGTTTTCCCTTGCCGGCAAAAGCAAAGCCCTCGAGGAATACCTTGCCGTCCACAACCTTTGGCGTAACGGAAAGGACAACTCCGTCCAAAGAATCACCAACCTCCTGTGCGACCGTCATGACTGCCTCCTGTCCAGCTGTCGTAAGCACCCGCGGAGCGGAAAGAACATCGTCACCATCGATAAAACGGGAAGATATCTGAACTTGCGGTTTGGTATTCTCCGCATCTTCGACTTGGCCAAGGAGAGGAAATATGCCAAAGGACAATTTCAGTAAAATGGTTGGGAGTTTCATGATCGAACCCATGGAACAAAACGGTATCCATTGCAATCTTTGATATGAAAATCAGATGATGCAGAACCTTCTCACTGGGCAACGAACCATCGGTCATTGCACTTGGATTAAGGGTTTGCCCTGCTCGAACGGAAAAGCATCCTTATCTCCATGGCATCTAATCCCCTGTCTTTCATAGCCCTGGCCCTCCTTGCCCCCTTTTCATTGACGGCAAGTAATGAAAACTTCCCCTTCCCGGGTGAAAAACCAAAGGGATTGAATCTCCACGCCTTGGTCGGAGCAGATATTCAGGTAAGCCCGGGCAGGCGGATCGAAAAGGGCGTCATCCTGATCCGCGACGGCATGATCGAGAAGGTGGAGGAAGGAAACAAGACTCCTCCAGGCTATCGCCTTTGGGACATGGCCGAAAAGACGATCTATGCCGGTTTCATCGATCCCTACCTCCTGACCGGAGTGAAAGCCGGAAAACTACTCGACCTCAAGCACGATCATCAACATCACGTTCACGCCACTTCAGGCTTATCCTTTTACGGAACTCCTTCCACCCGTCCCGACCCCGGCGAAAGAGGCCCGGGGTTCGAGGTCTCCGGAGTTCACCCCGAAAGAAAGGGGATCGATGCCTTTCAACCCGACGAGGGGAAATGGGAAAGCCTGCGCAAGCATGGTTTCACCGTAGCCCACCTCGCCCCTTCCGAAGGAATCCTTCGTGGAACGGGACCCTGCGTTCTCCTCGGTCAAGGAAACCCGAACCAATTGACGCTCAAGGAGGAAGTTGCCCAAATCATGGCTTTTGACCCGGTCGGCAAGGAACAATCCCCGCCGGTCTACCCCAATTCGCTGATGGGGGCGTTGGCTGTCATCAGGCAGGCTTTTCTCGACGTTGCGCATGCACGGGAAAAATCCATTTACCTCAATAAGAAACCATCCCTCATCGCCTACCTTCCACATACCGGAATCCGTAGTTTGCAAAAAGTCCTCGATAAGCAAGCCCCCTTTCCCGTATGGATCGAATCGGGCAGTTGCCTAATGGAAAACCGGGCCATGATCTTGGCTAAGGAATTCGGCTTTCATCCCGTTCTTATCGCCACCGGGGATGAGTGGAGAAGACCGGACCTGGCCCTTTCCAAGAATCACTCCTACATATCGCCCCTCCTCTTCCCCGCCCTTTCCAAATTGCCCGAAGAAGAGGATTGGGAACAAATTTCTCTCGACCAGCTCCGGGCCTGGGATCATGCCCCGGGCAACCCTGCTCTGATCTCCCGAAAAGCCAAATCCCTATCGTTCACAACGACCGGGATCGGCCTTGGTGAATTCCACCGAAATTTGCTCAAGGCAATCGAGCGTGGTCTTCCAAAGGAACAGGCATTGGCGGCCCTCACAACCAACCCG